>JACZXZ010000080.1 GCA_022571365.1 Pseudomonadota bacterium
GGAGGAGCTGGCCGCCAAGCTGGCCGGCGAGGGGGTCGAGGCGGCGGTGCTCACCGCGCCCGATTCGATCGCCTGGCTCCTCAACATCCGCGGCGGCGACGTGCCCTACGCGCCTTTGCCGCTCGCCTTCGCCCTCCTGCACCGCGACGGCGTGGTCGGGCTGTTCATCGACCGGCGGAAGCTCTCCCCCGGCCTGGCCGGGCATTTGGGCAAGCAGGTGACGGTCGAGGGTCCGGACGGATTCGGCCCGGCGCTCGATCGCTTAGGTGCGACCGGGGCCAGGGTCCAGGTCGACCCGGAGAGTGCCGCCAGTTGGGTGGTCGACCGGCTCGAGGCGGCGGGGGCGACGGTGGTCAGGGCCGCCGATCCTTGCCTCCTGCCCAAGGCGTGTAAGAACCAGGTGGAGCTCGACGGCGCGCGCGCCGCCCATCTGCGCGACGGGGTGGCGCTCACCCGCTTCCTGGCCTGGCTCGCGCGGGAGGCGCCCAAGGGCGGGCTCACCGAGATTGCCGCGGCCGAACGGCTGGCGGCGTTCAGGGAGGAGGGCGAGCTGTTCCGGGGACCGAGCTTCGAGACCATTTCGGGCGCCGGGCCGAACGGCGCCATCGTCCACTATCGGGCCACGCCCGAGACCGACCGGCGGCTGGAGCCGGACTCGCTTTACCTGGTCGATTCCGGCGCCCAGTATCTCGACGGCACCACCGACGTCACGCGCACGGTCTTCATCGGCGAGGACCCGCCGGGCGCGGAGGTCCGCGACCGCTTCACCCGGGTCGTGAAAGGCCATATCGCCATTGCCACGGCGCGCTTTCCCAGGGGCACCACGGGCCCGCAGCTGGATGCGCTGGCCCGCCGCGCCCTGTGGGAGGTGGGGCTCGACTACGATCACGGAACCGGCCACGGGGTGGGCAGCCATCTGGGCGTGCACGAGGGGCCCCAGCGCATCTCCAAGATCCCCAACACGGTGGCCCTCGAGCCCGGCATGATCTGTTCCAACGAGCCGGGCTATTACAAGACCGGGTCCTACGGCATCCGCATCGAGAACCTGGTCACGGTGGTCGTGGACTCCGCCGTGGCGGGGGCGGAGAAGGAGGTGCTGGCGTTCGAGACCCTGACCGCCGCACCGATCGATCTCGCCCTGATCGAGCCGGCCCTCATGGACGGCCGGGAGATCGCCTGGCTCGACGCCTATCACGCGCGGGTGCGCGAGGCCCTGAGCCCGCTGCTCGACCCCGAGACCGCGGCCTGGCTTGCCCAGGCGACAGCACCGGTGGGTAAGGGCTGAGCCCGGGACGCTTCAGTGGTCACGGCTCCAGCCCGTCAAGCTTTGGCCTCGACAGGATCGGCTTCGCGCAGCCTCGCCGCCCCGCCTTTCGCATCCCGAAGGCCGGCGAGGAGAACCTCGCCACCGGAAGATCGGCGCCTGACCCCGCGCCTTGCGCCGGAGAGCCCCATGCGGTACATCCCGGCTTGCCTCGACTTTTGGAGGAGGCGATTCGGATTGAGGCGGGGCACGGCTTTACAAGGCGCCCCGCCTCGTCTTGACGTAGCTTGAGACAGACATGAACATTGCGCACGCACGCCGTTTGGAATCGTTGCGTGAAATCGCCTGGAATCTTTGCTCGAAATCCTTTCGCGCTCGGCTTCAAGGCGGTGGCGCCGCGAGCGGAACGAGCCGCGGCGACGGTGGCGCGACGCCGTCCTGGCCGGGTGATGCCGGCTGTCGCGCGGCGAATAAAAGAGGGGGAATAGAGTGGAAGAGAAAGGGCGGTACATGCGACGGGTAGACACAGTCAAGATCAGGATCGGGTCCTTTTTGAGCGCCTTCGTGCTGGCCGCGATGTTGAGCGCAAGCGGTTGGGCCGCGGAAGTCTGGGTCACCAATATGAAATCGGGCGACGTTTACGTGATCGATCCGGCGTCGCTGGAGGTGGTGGCGATCATCCCCGCGGGCAAAGGGGCCCACAATGTCGCCATCAGTGCGGATGGCAGGCTGGCGTTCGTCGCCAATGTCGGGGCCAACAGCGTGACCATCATCGACGCGGTCGCTAAAACAGTGTTGGCCAACGTCGCCACGGGAACCAAAACGCACGATGTGTCGTTGTCCCCCGAAGGGAGCCTGGCGGTGGCCTCCAACGTAGGTGAGGGGACCATCACCCTGATCGACATCGCTCAGAGAACGGCCATCCATACAATGCGGACCGGCGAGAAGGCGATCATGTCGCTCTTCTCGCCGGATGGGGAGCGGCTATTTGTCGCCAATGCCGGCGCCGCGACCATCTCCGTCGTCGATGTGGGCGCGCGCGAGGTGACCAAGACCTTACCGGGTGGCAGAGGCATGATGGCCTTTGTACCCACCGCCGATTGGAAGCTTGCTTGGCTGACCGCGCCCGCTGACGACCAGCTCATCATCCTGAACCTAGCCAAGGCGGAGATCGTCGCGAGGATTGACGTCCCCGGCGAACCACATGGCTTGGTCCTGAGCCCGGACGGCACGCGGGCCTATGTGGTCCAGCGCAAGCTCAACCAGATCGCGATCGTCGACACCGCCTCGCGCCGCGTCATCAAGACCGCAGAGGTGGGAGACCGTCCGGATATGCTGGCGATCAGCTCGGATGGCGCGACCCTCTATGTGACCAGCCGGAATGAGAACAAGTTGCTGGTGGTGTCGGCCTCTGACCTGGCGGTCCTCGGTGAAGTGGCGACCGGCGAGGAGCCCCATGGCGTGGCCTATCGCGAATAGCCGAATCCCCCTGTGGGCGGGTGAGCCCCGGGCCGGGAAGCGCGGATGAGCACTGCCTTCGCCGCGGTCGCCGAGCCGCCGCGCCTGCCGACCCAGTGGGCCGTGGCGGGGGCGGGGCTCCTGGCCCTCATGAGCGGCGCCCTGGTCCTCGGCGTCGAGGGCTGGAGATACGGGGTGCTGTTCGTCGTCGGCGGCTTGCTGGGCATGAGCCTCTACCATGCCGCCTTCGGCTTCACCGCCGCCTACCGCCGGGCCATCACCCACCGCGATGTCTCGGGAGTCGTAGCCCAGCTGGCGATGCTCGCCCTCGCCATGCTGCTCTTCGCCCCGGTGCTGGCCGAGGGACAGGTCTTCGGCCGCGGGGTGGTCGGCGCGGTGGCGCCGGTCGGGGTGTCGGTGGCGGTGGGCAGCTTCCTATTCGGCCTCGGCATGCAGATCGCCGGCGGCTGCGGGTCGGGCGCGCTCTATACCGCCGGCGGCGGCAGCACCCGCATGCTGTTCGTCCTCGCCGCGTTCTGCGTCGGCGGCTTCTGGGGCAGTCTCGACACGCCCTTCTGGGCCGGACTGCCGAGCCTGGGCCGGGTGTCGCTGGCGGATGAGGTAGGCTGGGAGGCGGCCGTGGCGCTGCAACTGGCCGTCCTGCTGGTCGTCTGGCTGGGCTTGAGACTCTGGGTCCGGGGCGCCGATCAGCGGCCCCTGTGGACCGGCGGCCTCGGCTGGCGGCGATTGCTGACCGGGCCGTGGCCGCTGCTCCTGAGCGCGGGCCTGCTGGCCCTGCTCAACTGGATCACCCTGCTCGTCGCCGGGCATCCGTGGTCGATCACCTGGGCCTTCACCCTGTGGGGCGCCAAGGCGGCCGCGGCTTTCGGCTGGGATCCGGCGACCAGCCCGTTCTGGACCGGCGGCTTCCAGCAGGCGGCGCTCAAGGCCAGCGTCTTCCGGGACAACATCTCGGTGATGAACGTCGGCCTCGTCCTCGGCGCCCTGACCGCCGCCGGGCTCGCCGGCCGGTTCGCGCCCCGGCTGCGGCTCCCGCCCCGCTCGTTGGCCGCCGCGCTCATCGGCGGGCTGATCATGGGCTACGGCGCCAGGCTCGCCTTCGGCTGCAACATCGGCGCGTTCTTCAGCGGCGTGGCCTCCACCAGCCTGCACGGCTGGCTGTGGATCGTCTGCGGACTGCTCGGCACCTGGGCCGGCGTGCGCCTCAGGCCCCTGTTCGGCTTTCGGAACGACTAGGGGAGGGGGCGCGGCTCGCGCCGCCTCTCACCAGCGGCCCGAGGGCTCAACCGGCGCCGGAAGCCCGGACTTTGCGGCGGGGTGTCAGCCGAGTCATCCAGCGCGGGCTATTGGGGGCATGGCTTTACAACAAGGCCGGAAGGCAGCTTGGTTTCCTCGTTGCCGCACGCCTGATCGAGCCGTTCCTGCGTCAGGCCGAACGTGTCTGTCAGGTCGGCGCCTTGGAGGTTGGCGTCTCTGAGGTAGACCCCCTGGAGGTTGGCGCCCCGGAGGTCGGCCTCCTGAAGGTTGGCGCCACCGAGGTCGGCCTCCTGAAGGCTGGCGCGCCAGAGGTCGGCCCCCTGGAGGTTGGCATCCCGGAGGTAGGCCCCCTGGAGGGAGGCGTAGCGGAGGTCGGCCCCCTGGAGGATGGCGCCTTCGAGGAAGGCCCCCTGGAGGTCGGCGAGTACGAGGGAGGCCCCCTGGAGATTGGCGCCTTCGAGGAGGACCTTCTGGAGGTTGGCGTCTTTGAGGATGGCCCCCTGGAGGTTGGCGCCCCGGAGGTCGGCCTCCTGGAGGTCGGCGCCTCTGAGGTCGGCCCCCTGGAGGATGGCGTCGCGGAGGTCGGCCCCCTGGAGGTTAGCGAACGAGAGGATGGCCCCCTGGAGGTCGGCGTCACGGAGGTCGGCCCTCACGAGGAAGGCCCTCACTGCGTCGGCATGTCGAAGATCGCTCCCCTGTAAGCGCGCCGCTTTGATGATTTCAAGTTCCTTTTCCGGGCTTGCCGTCCACCATTGCTCGGGCTTTGTCGAGACATCCGCCTCCCGCAGGTCCGCGAACGTGCTGTAGCCGGCGAGCGCAAAGGTCCATGGTACCCATGTCCGAACATCGGTGAAAACAGGATCCTCGGTTCGAGTCCCGTTGATCGACCCATATGAAAAAACCGTGAGGAGGATGCCGATCCCAAGGATGACCGCGGCCTGACGGAGCCTCTCCTCCAACCAGGGCCGTCGCCACTGGATTGGCTTTCCCTTATCCCCCCGAAGTGTTTGAGCCGCTAGCTGATGGAGCCCTATGGCAGCCCCCACCAAAACCACCAGCAGCGCGATGTGGAGAGCGGTGCCGATCCATTCGTGCCGGGGAAGGTACCTTCCCCAGAACAGGAAGAGCGTGAATGGAACGACCCACCAAGCGAGAAGGATGGAGATCCAGTTTTCCAGGCGGGATAAGGGGGGCCGGCCGCGTTGCAGTCGCTTGAAATGCGCGCGCACGAGGCCGTTCAGAAGCCAGGGATAGGCTCTCTCATCCAGCGCCTTACCATCTGGAAAGACGGCGGGCAGGGCGGCTAGGCCTCGCCATAGGCGCTGCAGGTACAAATGGAAATAAAAATATAGGCTAAGCAGGATGATTGGGGCCGCCCAATAGAAGCCCACGATCGGTATTTCGGTCTGAATGATTGGAAGCGGCGACGAAGCGGAGTTGGTGAGCAGCCGGGCGTCGGTCGTCGTTGCAATGGTCAACCACGAGTAGGCGCATCCCAGAAGCATCGCGAGTAAAATCTTGCGGGCATTCCGGGAAGTCTCCTCGACATGGGCCAGGCCTTCGAATTTGGCGATGTCCTTCGGCAGCTTAGCGCCAGACACATTGGCGCTGGCGAGTTGGCTCGCCAGCAGGCCCTTTACTTTTGTGAGTTCGGCCCCCTGTAAATCGGCATCCCTTAGCGTGGCGTTGTCTAGGGATGCATCCTGGAAGTTGGCGCGTCCGAGGTCGGCCCCCTGGAGGTTGGCACCCCGGAGGTCGGCCTCCTGAAGGTTGGCGCCACCGAGGTCGGCCTCCTGAAGATTGGCGCGCCAGAGGTCGGCCCTCCGGAGGTTGGCGTCTGAGAGGGAGGCCTCCTGGAGGTTGGCAAGCCTAAGGTCGGTCTTTTGGAGGTCGGCCTTAAAGAGGTTGGCCTTCTGGAGGTTGGCCTTAAAGAGGTTGGCCTCCTGGAGGTTGGCGGCCGAGAGATCGGCCTTCTGGAAGTTGGCCCTCTGGAGGAAGGCGCTCCGGAGGTCGGCCTCCCGGAGGTCGGCCCCCTGGAGTTTGGCGTTGAGGAGGACGGTCCCCTGGAGGTCGGCCTCCTGGAGTTCGGCGCGTTCGAGGTTGACCCCCTGGAGGTCGGCCTCCTGGAGTTCGGTGCGTTCGAGGTTGGCCCTCTTGCCTTTCTTCCCGTCCGTTTCCAGCCACAGTTTGTGGTCGGCCAGAATCTTCTTCAGCTCTTCCGGCGGAACTTTTCGCACGGCGCCCCTCACTCCCCGATCAGTTTGAGCCAGTCTTCCTCGCTCAGCGTCTTAATCCGACATTTCCCAGATGGACTCATTAGATTCCCGTCATGGTAGTGTGGATCTGTTATAGCTTCAACTAAAGACTGTTTTCTTCTCTTGACGACGCCCTAAAAGCGAACAAATCGCCGCTCGGAACAACGGTCGAATTCCACCCTCAGAGCGCCACGCCGCCTTTCACCCATCGGGCTCCCTCTCGAATAGCCCCTCAAACCGGATTAATGCTAACGTTCTCATAGTCGGTAAGCCCATCTGGGAAATGTTGGTGTAGACCTTGAGCGCCTGTCGTTATGGCCGGAACGGGACGACGTTGGCGGTGCAGGAGCGATTGATATGAAGAACGGTTTCAAGAAGTGGCTGGTTGCAAGCTTCTGCGGATGTGCAAGTCTGCTGGTGAGCTGTGCATCGACCGGGCGGCTGCAGCTCCCTGAGAGGGCTCAACAATCGTTCGAGGAGTACCAATCAACCCCCAGATTGCGTGACTTCAAAGCCTTTGCTGTCGACCCAAGCAGCGGGGGCTGGGGATACGCTTGGGGGTATTCCAACTCGAAAGGCGCTATCGATCGAGCGCTTCGAGAATGTCGTAAGGTGGGTCAGGCGTGCGAAGTGTATGCCGTGGGAAATACTGTTGTCTCAGGCTTGACCCCCGAGCAGGTGACAGCTGTAATTGCAGGGTACATTGCGACCGTCTCGCCCGCAAATGCGCGTTTCTTAGAAGACGTTAAAAAGCGTGCTGAGCAAGGCGATAGCCGTGTTCAATTCCTTCTTGGCCGGGCTTACGAAAATGGATGGTGGGACATTCCCAAAGACCTCAATGAAGCCTGGAAATGGTATCTTAGAGCGTCCGCAAAGGAACACGCCGAAGCCCAATACAAAGTCGGTTTGATGTATGTGCACGGCCTCGGAGTTCCCCAAAGCAACAGTGAAGCCTATATGTGGTTCACCTTGGCCGCGTCGCAGGGAGTTGGGCATGCTGCAACAAAGCGTGACGAGATTGCTAAAAAGATGACCCCTGCCCAAATCTCGGAAGCACAACGCCTGGCACGGGAGTGGAAGCCGACGCGGCAGTGAGCCGACCCGGCCAATCCACCTTAAAGCGTTATCATTATTGTGATAGTTGAAGCAATTCGATGGCGGGAAGCTGACCGACGAGTTGATGGAGGCCGGTGATCTGGACGGGCGGAGAGTTTGGCTGAGGGTGCTAAAGGCGATCGAGGTGTTGCTGGATAAGGGGCCGACGGTTGGCGAGTCGAGGCGATCGTGCCGGACCGCGTTATCTTCCGCCACGAAGCTGGAGATTTAATGGAAGAGGTCGAGTTGCGGGAGGTGTTCCGCGGGCCGGGACAACCTATTCGATGAGCC
>JACZXZ010000081.1 GCA_022571365.1 Pseudomonadota bacterium
GCCGGATCGGCCTTTTCGGACAGGCGCGGCCTGCAAGCACGCCCTGCCGAGGGCGCGTCCTGCAAGCACGTCCTGCCGAGGGCGCGGCCTGCAAGCACGTCCTGCCGAGGGCGCGGCCTGCAAGCACGTCCTGCCGCGGGCGCGGCCTGCAAGCACGCCCTGCCGCGGGCGCGGCTCGGACCCCGGCGCCTCGGCTCCCGCCGTTTCGCCGGCGAGCGGGCCTGTCTCCCCGTCTCCCCCTGTCGCGTCGGGGCCTCTTCGGTCTCAGCGATTGAGCTCGCGGGCCGTCAGGTCCAGGCACTTGCCGATGATCGAGACCAGCTTGTCGATCTCGTCCCGGGTCATGATCAGCGGCGGCGAGAGCACCATGACGTCGCCCACGGCCCGCGCGACCAGCCCGTGTTTCAGGCAAAGGTCGCGGCATATCGACCCGACCTTGCCCGCGGGATCGAACCGCCTGCGCGCTGGCTTGTCTTCGACCAGCTCGATGCCGGCGATGAAACCCACCCCGCGGACCTCGCCAACCAGGGGGTGGTCGGCGAGCTCGCCGAGCCGGGACTGGAAGTAGGGCCCGGTGTCGCCTCCGACGGTCTCCACCAGCTTTTCGTGCTCGATGATCCGGATGTTTTCGAGCGCGACCGCGCAGGCGACCGGATGGCCGGAATTGGTGAAGCCGTGGAAGAACTCTTCGCCCTTCTCGATCAAGACTTCGGTCACACGGTCGCCCACCATCAGCGCCGACAGCGGCAGGTAGCCGGAGGTTAAGCCCTTCGCCAGCGGCATGAGGTCGGGCTCGATCCTGTAGGTGTCGCTGCCGAACCACTTGCCGGTGCGGCCGAAGCCGCAGATCACCTCGTCGGCGATCAAGAGCACGTCGTGCGCCCGGCAGATGCGCTGGACCTCGGGCCAATAGGTGTCGGGCGGGACGATGAGGCCGCCCGCGCCCTGGATCGGCTCGCCGATGAAGGCGGCGACGTTGTCCGGGCCGAGCTCGGCGATTTTTTCCTCGAGCGCCCGCGCGGCATGCCGGCCAAACTCTTCCGGGCTCATGTCGCCGCCCAAGGCGTACCAGTAGGGCGGCATGATGTGGACGAACCCGGGCAGCGGCAGGTCCGCTTGGGCGTGCATTTCGGATATGCCCCCGAGGCTGGCGGTGACCATGGTGCTACCGTGATAGGCGTATTTTAGGCTGATGAAGGTCTTCTTGTGCGGTTTGCCGACGAGGTTCCAGTAGTGGCGCACCATGCGGACGATGGTGTCGTTTGCCTCCGAGCCCGAGCTCGCGAAGAACACCCGGTTGAGGCCCGGCGGCGTCAGCTCGATGAGCGTCTTCGACAGCGCGATCGGGGGCGGGGTGGCGGTCTTGAAGAAGGTGTTGTAGTAGGGCAGCTCCAGCATCTGTTGGTAGGCCGCCTCGGCTATCTCCTTGCGGCCGTAGCCGACGTTGACGTTCCACAGCCCGGCCATGCCGTCGAGGATGCGATTGCCCTCGGAGTCCCAGAGATAGACGCCCGCGGCCCGGGTGATGATGCGGCTGCCTTCCTTGGCGAGCGCCTTGTAATCGGTGAACGGATGAAGATGGTGGCGGCGGTCCAGTTCCTGCCACTCGGCGGTGGTCCTTGTTGCGGCGGGTGCGGTCATTTCCTCAGTCCCTGGCGTTGACGCGTGAACAGGTTTTCAAGACGGCCCCTTGCGCGCGGGCCGGATGGCGTCGCCGCTAGGGATTGAAGTCGATGCGGGCGCAGAGGATGAGCAGCTCCTGGTGGCGGCTGCGCCTGGTGATGGTGCGTGCCGGCCCGGTCGTTGCCGCCGGCTGAGGCAAGCGCTTGGGAGGGGTTCTGTCGCGACCCTGCCACATGGTCAGACCGTCCTCGACGCCGGTAGGTTTAGCAGAAGTTGCTACTCAAATAATTGGAACGAAATGGGGCATCGTCGGTTAGTTCAATTCCTGATACCACTCGGCAATCGCCCGCCCGATTTCGTCGGGGCTATCCTCCTGGATAAAGTGGCTGCCCTTGACGGTGACCTCGCGCTGGTTCGGCCAGGTTCGACAGAACTCACGGCGCCCGCCGGTCAAGATGGCGCCCGGGTCGGCGTTGACGAACAGCTTGGGCAGCGTGCTTTTAGCCAGCCACTTGCCATACTTCTCGACGATCTCGACGACGTCGGCCGGTGCGCCCGCGAGCGGTATTTCCCTCGGCCAGGTGAGCGTCGGCCGCCGGCTCTCGCCGGCCTCGAGGTAGGGCCGTCGGTAGACCGCCATCTCGGCCTCGGTAAGGCGCCGCAGCACCGCGTCCGGCAGAATACGCTCGACGAAGAAATTCTCCTCCAGCACCATCTTCTCGCCGGCCGGCGAGCGGAATCCCTCGAACACCGGCCGGAACGCGGCCGGCCATTCGTCCCAGCTCATCGGCTGGACGATCGCCTCCATGTAGGCGATGCCCTTCACCGCCGCGCGGTGCCGATTGGCCCAGTCGAACCCGTAGGCCGAGCCCCAATCGTGCACCACGAAGGTGACGTCGGACGCGACCCCGAGCTGGTCCAACAAGCCGTCGAGGTAGGTGCGGTGCTCGACGAATCGGTAGCGTCCCGGCCCGCTGTCGTCGAGCTTCTCGCTGTCGCCCATGCCGATCATGTCCGGCGCGATCAGCCGGCCGAGCCCTTCCAGATGCACCATCACGTTGCGCCAGAGATAGGACGACGTCGGATTGCCGTGCACCAAGACGATTGGCTGGCCGTCGCCGATCTCGACGTAGGCCATCGACTTGCCCTGCACCGTCGCGTGTTTTTTCGGGTAGCGTTCGTCCGCCGAAATCATGGTGCTGGCGCTCCCTGGCAAACCCGCCCGCGCCGAACCGCGGCACCCGGCGACCGCGTGGTTGGATCGAACCGCGCAGGGTAGCGGGTACGGCCGCCGCCGCCAAGGCAATTCAATCAAAGAGTATTTCAAGCTGCATGAGGCCGGCAAATGCGAAATCAGGGTGACAACTCGCCTCGACCGTTGGGGTCAGCCCAAGCTGAAGATGTCCGCGTATGTCGGCTTGGGGTCAATTCCGGACGTTCAGCAAGCTCGCGTCGGATGTCCGCTGGTAGCCAGAAGTGGACGCTGGCCGGGTCGCGGCGCAATGTCAGCTCATAGCCATGAACGGTCGTAACCTGTTCTACGTGACGCACGCCATATATATTCCACATCATGAAGCACGCGACATTTACCATTCGAACTGGGGAAGGAGCGGACGTTGTGACGTGGCCCGCCGGATGTCAGCGTGTAGCCAGAACGCGACATGGGCGATCAATTGCCTCACGGCTTATTTTATAGTTCGATTTCGAGATCTTCGAACTGCTACCGCCATGCGGAAGGAGCTCCATGATGGTTGGCATCGAGAAAGTAGACCACGTCGGGATCCGGGTCAGCAACAAGGCCCGATCCATCGAATTCTACGAAGCACTGGGATTCGAAACTCTTTCAGATACAGGATTTGAGCAAGGTCACCCGATCATCATGCAACACTCTTCAGGCGTGGTGCTCAATCTGCTGGGGCCCAGTAACACCACAAATAACCTCAATATTCTCATGGATGTCGATGAAAAATATCCAGGCCTCACGCATGTCTCTTTCAAAGTGAAATCCATGGATGAGGCAAAGCGCTTTTTGGATGAATGTGGAATTTCACTTTCCGGCGAATTCACCTTTAAGGGAATGCACGCCATCTTCATTCGCGATCCCGACCGAAATGTGATTGAGCTGGATGCCTATGAAGGTGACGAGCCGGCCACTCGAACCGGAGATGCAGCTGACTTTGAGGGGTACAAGGACCATCCGTAGACGAACCTCGAAATCGTTTCTCGGTTTGCGACATCTAGAAAACCGCACTCGGCAGCGTCGCGGTCACCAATAAGCACAAGAGTGCTCGCCATATTCCATAGACTAGATCGTCGGTGGAGCCTACCCGAGGATTGGTATTTTTGGCGGTGCTTTGGGATGTAATGGTATGTGCGAGATGGATCAGGAAGCATTTCTGTGAGTCCTCTCTTACCGCGCACGCTCACCCGCCCCGCAGATCCATTCTCGCAACCTCTTGGCGGACTTCAGGTCGGGCCGCAGACTTCTTCGATGGCGTCCTGCATCGCCCCGACAATGACGTCTACTTCGCTCGGCGTGATGCAGAGTGGTGGGGCAAAGCCTAGAATGTCGGCCTGCGGCATTATGTCTGCTCTGGGTCATCACCGGACGTTCAGCAGGCTCGCGTCGGGTGTCAGCTCATAGCCATGAACGGTCATTCGACAACCGTCCACAGTGACATTCGACAGCCGAATCTGCTACCGTTTTCGGCCAGCTCGAGGTGCTATCCGGGAAATCTCGGGTACAGGCGATGCTTCCGAACTTCCGGCGCCGCCGTCGATGCCAGAACCCTGCGCCCGAGAAAGGAGGCCGGTCATGACAACTGCAAGGACCACGTACGAGCGGCTCAGGCCGCTGATTATTTGGCTGGGGTTAACCGAACTGGCGTGGATCGCTTATTGGCTCCTATCCATTGATCACGCTGCTCCACAATACGTTGGGGTCATCCTGTTTTGGGTCGTGTCCATGCTGGTCTGGATGGGTGCGGTCATTCTTTTGGGCAAGCGCGGATTCTTTCTCCAGCGGACGCGCTACCTTTCCAACCTGGTTGGTATCGCAATTGTCTTAACGTTTGCCGTCCTGCTATTTGGTGTCGTACCTGTCGCGCGGGAAGGCCTAGTATTGGTCGCCAGAAACACGCCAGACGTCCAACTCATTTCGATCCACATCCTGAGGTTGCTGGCGATCGGCACGGTCATCAAATATCTGCACGGTGAACTGCCGCTCCATTTTGTGATTCTAGGTTCGCTGCCGGACTTGTTCTTCGGGATCAGCGCCGTGGTCGTCATGGCTCTGGCGGCCAATGGTTCGGTGGGACAGAATTTCCTTGTTGCTTGGCACTTGCTTGGTTTCTCCGTGTTCGGGGGCGCCGGCATTTCAATGTTCTTTTCCGTGCCCTCGCCATTGCACATTTTCCATAGCAAGCCGGACACATCGATCGTGTTTCAGTTCCCCATGCTTTTGGCGCCGAACTTCACTGTCCCGTTGTTCATGCTTGCGCACGCCATCGCGTTGGTGAAACTCTTCACTATTTAGCTTCCATGGGCGCAAAACAGTCGCGACCCAGTGGTGTTCGGTCAATTCTCGGATTATATATCCCGGGTATATCCCGCCGAATATGTCCCGGGCGACGGCCAGGACCAGCCGGCCCCAAGGAAAAGGACAGCCATGACGAAGACCTTGAACCACTACATCAATGGCAAGATTGTCGCGGGCACCGCCAAGCGCACCGGCGAGGTGTTCAACCCGGCGACGGGGGAGGTCGCGGCCCGGGTCGCGTTGGCGAACGCCGAGGATGTGGATCGCGCCGTCGCCGTGGGCCCGGCCGGCGACGCATTGGTCGAGCGGCTGGTGCCGCGCGTCCGCGCGCTCAAGGTCGGGCCCGGCACCGATCCCGAGGCGGAGATGGGCCCGCTGGTCACCAAGGCCCATCTCGAGCGGGTCGAGAGCTATGTCGACATCGGCGTCGAGGAGGGGGCGGAGCTGGTGGTGGACGGGCGCGGGCTTACCCTGCAGGGCTACGAGGGAGGGTTCTACACGGGCGGCACGTTGTTCGACAACGTCACCTCCGAGATGCGCGTCTACAAGGAGGAGATGTTCGCCAACGTTAAAGCAATGAGGAAAACCCTGAAAGGAGATGGTGATGGCGGTTCGAAAACTGAAGAACTACGTTAATGGGGAATGGCGCGAGCCCGAGGGCTGCGATTGGCTGGACGTCGAGAACCCCAGCACCGGCGAGATCATCGGCCAGGTACCCCTATCCAGCACCGAGGACACCAACGAGGCCATCGCCGCGGCCCATGCGGCCTTCGCCGGTTGGGCCGAGACCCCGGTCGACAAGCGGGTAGCGCCGCTGTTCAAACTGGCCGGGCTGATCCGCGACAACCACGAAAAGATCTGCCGTGTCCTGGTCGAGGAGAATGGCAAGTCCCTGGCCGACGCCCGGGCCGAGGTCGACCGCACCCTGGAGAACGTCGAGGTCTCCTGCGGCATGCCGATCCTGCAGCAGGGCGAAAAGCTGGTCGGCGCCGCCCCCGGCATCGACGGCGAGGTGCTCAGGCTCCCGATGGGAGTCTTCGCCATGATCGCGCCCTTCAACTTCCCGGCGATGGTCCCCTTCTGGTTCCTTCCCTACGCCATCGCCACCGGCAACACCTTCGTGCTCAAGCCCTCCAAGCAGGTCCCCTGCACCATGCAGCTGCTGAGCGAGTACATCGACCAGAGCGGCTTCCCCAAGGGCGTCTTCAACATGGTCTGCGGCGACCGCACGATCGCCGAGGCCTTCATGGATCATCCCCAGGTCCAGGGCGTTTCGATCGTCGGATCGACGCCGACCTGCCGCATCATCGCCAACAAGTGCGCCAGCGCCAACAAGCGCTTCCAGGCCATGGGGGCGGCCAAGAACCACTTGGTGGTGATGCCGGACGCCAAGATCGACGACGTCATCCGCAACATGATCACGTCGGGCTACGGCTGCGCCGGCCAGCGCTGCATGGCGTCCTCCGCCATCGTCTGCGTCGGCGACGAGCTTTACGACGAAGTGACGGAGAAGTTCGTCGACGCCTCGCGCCAGGTGACCATCGCCAACCCCCTCGATCCCGAGGTGGCGGACGAGATGATGGTCATGGGGCCGGTGATCTCGGCCAAGGCCAAGGAGTTCGTCCACTCGATGATCGAGACCGGGGTCAAGGAAGGAGCGACCCTGGCTTTGGATGGGCGCGGCGTCCAGGGGCCGGGGCTCGGGAACGGCCACTTCGTCGGCACCACCGTGTTCACCGACGTCAAGCCGGGCATGGAGATCCACAAGACCGAGATATTCGGCCCGGTCCAGGTGATGCTCAAGGCCCAGACGCTGGACGACGCGATCAAGATCATCAACGACCACAAATACGGCAACGGCGCCTCGATCTACACCCAGAACGGCTACTGGGCGCGCAAGTTCAAGATCGAGACCGAGTGCGGGATGATCGGCGTCAACGTCGGCATCCCGGCGCCGGTGGCCTACCTGCCCTTCGGCGGCATGAAGTCCTCGCAGTTCGCCGACATCAAGACCCAGGGCTCGGCGGCGCTCAGGTTCTACACCCAGGACAAGATCGTTACCGAGCGCTATTGGCCGGAAGAATAGCCGGCAACGGCACCGCGATCTTCACCCGCGACGGCGACGCCGCCCGGGAGTTCGCGAGCAACATCAATATCGGCCTCGTGGGAATCAACGTGCCGATCCCGGTGCCCATGGCGTTCCACAGCTTCGGCGGCTGGAAACGGTCGCTGTTCGGCGACCACCACATGCACGGCCCCGAAGGCGTGCGCTTCTTCACCCGGGTGAAGACCGTGACCTCGCGCTGGCCGACCGGCATCCGCGCCGGCGCGGATTTCGCCCTGCCGACCATGGGGTGAGGGCGGTTTTTTCCGACCCTCCGGCCGTTCCCTCCCCTGGGGCGGGTCCTCGCCGCGGCAATGCCG
>JACZXZ010000028.1 GCA_022571365.1 Pseudomonadota bacterium
GCCCGCGTCGATGGCCACCGGATAGGGAAAGGCCATGGCGTCCACATAAGCACGAATGAGCATGGGTGTCTGCGCCCACTCGTATTCGAAGGCCACGGCCATGCCCAGGACCTCGAGGCCCTCATCCTCGTACTCTTGCTGCATCCGCACAATGTGGGGATGAGCGGCACGACATCCGGGACAGATGATCTGAAAGAGGTCGAGGAGGACGACCTTCCCTTTGAGCGCATCCAACGTGGCCGGCTGCCCCCGAGCCCATTCCTGCACGGCCAGGGCAGGCGCCAACCGATCCAGCTGGGCGCGCGCGGGCACCGGACCCGGCCGCGGAGCGCCGAGGCGGGCCTGGAGTTCCGCGGCCCGTGCGCGCTCCAGCGGCCCGCGCCCCAACGCCGCGCGAATGCCGGCCAGGATCTCGGCGCGCCCATCCGCCCCGCTCATGGCGCGCTCCGAGGATGGCGCCCGGACGCCGCCCACTGGCTCATAAATGTCCGGCCCTCGGGCGCCGGCATGTCCCGCCACCGGGTCCAGCCGGACGCCAGGGGAAGCCAACGGAACCGGCCCCGGCGCTGGCCGAGCGCGCCGAACAGGCGGACCCCGACGCGGCTCACGGCGTGGTAGAGCGCGGGATGCCGGGCGACGAAGGCCCACAGACGCAAGGCATAGCGGGCCGGCGGCGCCACCAGCCTTCTTGCGAACTCGCGCTCGCGCCAGAGCCGCATCATCCTGGGCAGGGGAATACGCATGGGGCAGACGCTCTCGCACCTGCCGCAAAAGGTCGAGGCGTTGGGCAGGTGGCCGGCTTCCTCGATCCCGATCAGGCCGGGCGTGAGCACCGCGCCCAGGGGGCCGGAATAGACCCAGCCATAGGCGTGGCCGCCCACCGCCCCGTATACCGGGCAGTGGTTGAGGCAGGCGGCGCAGCGGATACAGCGCAGAACATCCTGCAGCCCGGTGCCCAACATGGCGCTGCGCCCGTTGTCCAGCAGCACCACGTGGAACTGCTCCGGTCCGTCCAGGTCGTCCGCCCGGCGCGGCCCGGTCGCGAACGTGGTGTATACGGAAAACTCCTGGCCGGTGGCCGAGCGGGCGAGCAAGCGCAGGATCGTGGTCGCGTCCTCGAGCGTGGGCACCACCTTCTCCAGGCTGGCGACCACGATGTGGACCCGGGGCAGGGTCTGGGTCAGGCCGCCGTTGCCCTCGTTCGTCACGATCACGGTGGAGCCGGTTTCGGCGATCAGAAGATTGGCCCCGGTGATGCCCACCTCCGCGTCGAAGAACTTGCGCCTGAGCACTTGGCGCGCCTCATCCAAAAGCGCCCGCGCGTCCTCGAGCGGCCGGTCCCGGTCAAACCAGGGATGATTGGCCCGGAAGGCGTCGGCGACCTGTTCCTTGTTGACGTGGATGGCGGGAGCGATGATGTGGCTCGGCGGCTCGCCGCGAAGTTGGATGATGTACTCGCCGAGGTCGGTCTCGACCGGCACAACACCGTTGTCCTCGAGGAATTCGTTAAGCCCGATCTCCTCGGTGACCATAGACTTACCCTTGATCGCGGTCCGCGCCCCGACGCTGCGGCAGATGCCCAGGATCGCCTGCCGCGCCTCGGCCGCGTCGCGGCACCAATGGACCCGGCCGCCGCTCTCGACCACCTTCGACTCGAACGCCTCCAGATAGAAGTCGAGATTTTCCAGGACGTGGTCCTTGAGGTCGCGGGCGGCATCGCGCAGGGTCTCGAATTCCGGCAGCCGGGCGACCGCGGCGGCGCGTTTGTCAACGAAGCCGGGCTTGATCCTGGACAGCGCCTTTTGCAGCTGGGCGTCGGCGAGCGCCCGCCGGGCGTGGCTCTTGAAGCTGCGGCTGGTGGCCAGCACCGGCTCAGCGCTCCGCCTGCCTGGCCGCAGGATCGCCGATGGCGGGAGCGTCCGTCATGCCGGCCAGGACCTCGGCGATGTGGCGGGCCGCGACCGGCCGGGCCTCGCGCTTGAGCTTGCCCGCTATGTTCAAGAGACAGCCGAGATCGCCAGAGAGCAAGGTCTCGGCGCCGCTGGCCGCAATCTCGGCGGTCTTGTCGGCGACCATCCGGTTGGAGATCTCGGGGTATTTGACGCAGAAGGTGCCCCCGAACCCGCAGCAAATCTCGGCCCCGGGCAGCTCCCGGAGCTCCAGACCCCGGACGCTCGCGAGCAGGGTGCGGGGCTGGTCCTTGATGCCGAGCTCGCGGAGCCCGGCACATGCGTCATGGTAGGCGACGATACCGTCGTAGCGCGCCGCCACCGCCTTGACCTCCATAACGTCGGTCAGGAACGAAACCAACTCAAAGCTGCGCCGGGCGAGCCCCTTCGCGCGCGGGGCCCATTCGGGATCGTCGGCGAACAGCCCCGGGTAGTGTTCCTTGATCATGGCGGCGCAGGAGCCCGACGGCGCCACCACGTAGTCGAATCCTTCAAACGCCGCGATTACCTGGCGCGCGATCGCGCGGGCGTTGGCCCGGTCACCCGCGTTGTAGGCGGGCTGGCCGCAACAGGTTTGGGCCCGCGGCGCCGCGACGACGCAACCGGCGCCCTCAAGCAGTCTGACCGCGGCGAAGCCGACGCTGGGGCGGAACAGGTCGACGAGGCAGGTTACGAACAGCCCCACGCGGATCGGTTTCGTCGGCATCGGCAAACCTGCGGTTCGCGCCTCTGCGGTTCGCGCCTTTGCGACTATCGGCCCTGTGGCTCACAAGCCTGCGGCCGGCCGCCCTGCCGACAGCGCCCGTTCAGCGCGACGGCCTCGGATCGGGAGGCCAAGAATGGGGGCTCGACACGGCGAACGCAAGCGCCGCCTAAGACCCGTTCGAGGAGCCCGAGACGCCGCGGGGCAGCAGCAGGTAATATTCGCCCTCCTGGTCCATCCGGCCGGCCCGCCCCATGGCCTCGTCCCCATAGCCCCAGAAAACATCGCCGCGCACCGGTCCCCTGATCGCGAATCCCGCATCCTGGGCAACCATGAGACGCCGCAACGGCCGGTCCGGCACCCCCGGCCAAGTGGTATCGAGCCAAATCGGCACGCCGAACGGTATGAAGGCAGGGTCGACGGCAAGGCTCCGCCCGGACGTCAGCGCAACGCCCTGGGCCCCGATCGGACCCTCACCCTCAAGCTCGCGGAAGAATATGTAGCGCGGGTTCGTCGCCATCAACGCCCGGGCCTCGCCCGGATGGGCGCGAAGCCAGTCCAGGATCGACGGCATCGACACCTCCTCACGACTGAGTTGGCCGGTCCGCACGAGTTCCCGGCCGATGGCGTGGAACGGATGGCCGTTGCTCCCGGCGAAGCCAACGCGCATCACGCTGCCGTCCTCCAGAAAAACCCGGCCCGAGCCCTGGACGTGCAGGAGAAAGGCATCGATAAAGTCGTCGACCCAGACCAATTCGACTCCCTGGCCCTGGAGCGCGCCCGCCTCGATCTCGGCCCGGGTATCGTAAGGGCGCAGCGCGCCGTCGACGACCCGGCCCGCGATTCGCCGGCCCGTCCACACCTCGTCAAACAGGCCAAGATCGGCCGCCACCAGATCGCTGGGCCGGCCGTAAACCGGCACCGTGTAGCGCCCTCCGGGGCGGCGAGCGCCCCTGAGCTCGGCCTCGTAATAGCCGGTAAACAAGCCCGTGCTCTCCTCACCGTTGGCGGCTTTGAGGGGTGTAAACCAGTGCTCGAAGAAGGCGCGGGCGGCGGCGTCATCGCCCTCAACCAGGGCCGCCGCAGCGGCGCATGGGGCGCGCCAGTCCGCGGCGATGCCGCCGATGTCCCCCGGCTCGAGCGCCCATTCGCCGGGAAGCCGGCTGAAGCGGTCGCAAGACCGCTTGAGCGCCGGCACCGCGGCGGCGTGGGAGTCGTCCCTCCATCCGGGCAGCCCGGCGAAACGGACCGGCGTGAGGACCAGGGTGTCGGGCGGCGGTGGGGCCGCCGGGCAGGCGGCGAGGATAAACGCGGCGGCGGCCAGCGCCGCGGCAAGGCAGGGGCGTTCAGTTGGAGCTACGGGTCTCAACCAGGGTCCAGTTGGGATCGCGCGACCGGGTGTTGCGCGCGAAAGTCCAGATATCCGTGACGGTCGCGATATGGCTGGGGTCGCCCTCGACGACGGCGCCCTCGGCGTCACGGGTCACGTTGATCTGCTCGCTCACGAACTTGATCGTGACGAAAGCGGTGTGGTTCCGCATGTGGGCCTCGATGAGATCCGCCGAGTTGAGCCCGACCAGAGTCGTCTCCAGCGTCCGCTCCGCACTCTGCCGCGTCTTCATGGCGGTCGTGAAATTGTCGTATACATCGTCGCTGAGAAGCGGCCTGAGGACGCCCTCATCCCCGGCGGAAAAAGCTTCCACGACTATTCCAAAGGCCTCTCCGGCGCCTTTGACAAAGTCCTTGGGATTGAAATCCGGATCCGCGAGCTGGATCTGGGCCAAGCCAGCATCAAGCGGCGTACCGGAGTCCTCCTCAGCCGGCTCGAGGGCCTCGGCACCTTCGGAGTCGCTGCGGTCGGGCGGCGGAATAACCTCGTCCGAGCCGACCTCTTCCGACTCCGTCACGCGCTCCGTCACGCGGCGCGCCACGGAGTCCGGACGGTGGCGTTCGTGCCCGGTCCGGCGGCCGAGCGCGCCGCGCAGGCGCCATATAAGGAAGGCCGCCACCGCCGCGAAAAAGAGGATATCAGTGAACTGGATGCCTTCGTTCATGACGTATAGCCCACCCTTGGCCGTGACTGGACCAAGGCTCCGCCATGGGGTAAACAATACCGTTCACGTTAGCGGCTCGCCCACGCGACGTCCAGCCGTACATTAAACTTACGCGTTCTTACAGCTAAATAGGCTGTCCATTCCGAAAGAACAAGCAATGACTCCCGTCATCCTCCTGGCCCTTATTGGCGTGCCGCTGATCGAAATCGCCGTGTTCATCGAAATCGGCGGCCGCATCGGCCTGTGGCCGACGCTCGCCGTGGTCATCTTGACCGCCGTCGTGGGCACAGCACTATTGCGGATCCAGGGCCTGGCCACGCTCAACCACGCACGGGCAAGCCTGGCCCGGCATGAGCTGCCGGTGGCCGAGGTCTTCGACGGCCTATGCCTGCTCGTCGCCGGGGCGTTCCTGCTCACCCCCGGCTTCGTCACCGACGCCTTTGGCCTGTTGCTCTTTGTCCCCAGGCTGCGGGCCACGCTCCGCGGCGCCCTCTGGCGTTACCTCAGAACCCGCGGCGGGTTCATCGTCGAGGTCGACGCAACGGGCATGGACAGCCGCCGAGGCGCCAACGTTATCGAGGGCGAGTCCCACGAAATCCCGCCCACGGGCCACGACGGAGCGGCGGATGAACAATCGCCAATGGGGCGTCGTCGGGAGCGCCCGTGATTCTC
The DNA here is from genome assembly GCA_022571365.1 of Pseudomonadota bacterium. Taxonomy (GTDB): domain Bacteria; phylum Pseudomonadota; class Alphaproteobacteria; genus JACZXZ01. Next base: position 5,379 of record JACZXZ010000028.1, read on the forward strand.
CTGCGCCACCCCCGGTCCGAGCCCAACGCCATCCGCCCGGCGGCCAACCATCGGGGCTTCCTCCATAGGCTTACCGGCCGGGCCACCGCCGACAGCGGGAGGGCCGCCCTCGATCCAAGCGAGCCGGATTGAGGCTGTCCGCCGGCACGCCCGCCCTCTCACCGCCAGGCCTCAAGGAGCCCAGCCATGCCCGACAAGCCGCCTGACACCCCGGCCCAGTCAGGAGCCCAACCCACCACCAGCCCCCAGGAAGGCGAGGCGCCGCCGCTCGTGGTCAAGGGCCAGTATATCAAGGACCTGTCCTTCGAAAACCCGCGCGCGCCCGCCAGCCTCATGGAGCTGAAACAGCCGCCCGAGGTGGCCGTCAAAGTGGACGTCCAGACCCAGAGCCTGGCGGAGAGCAACTACGAGGTGGTCCTGACCGTCAACGTGGAAGCCAAAAGCGGCGAGGACACCCTGTTCCTGGTCGAGCTATCCTATGGCGGAGTCTTCAACCTCAACAACGTGCCACAGGATTACATCCAGCCGCTCTTGCTGATCGAATGCCCGCGGTTGTTGTTCCCATTCGCCCGCAACATCATCGCCGATGCCACCCGTGACGGGGGCTTTCCGGCGCTCCTGATTCAGCCCGTCGATTTCATCGCGCTTTACAAAAGTCAACACGGCGATCCGCCAACCCAACAGCCGCAACCGGGGAAACCACAGCCGGCCGGCAAAGGCTGAATCTTCAGCTCTGCCAGAGCGGCGCTTTAAGCCGCGCCACCAGCGCGCGGTGGGCAACGAGCTCCGGCTCGCTCGGGCCATGGGGGCGCGGCGCGCGCACCGGCTGGGTCTCCGCCGCTGCGGCCGCGCCGGCACCTGCGGCGGCGAGCCCGAGGCCGGGCTGACGACCGCCGACGAACTCCAGGTAGATTTGCGCCAGAAGCGCGGTGTCCAGACGGGCGCCATGCACCGTGCGCGTCGAGTTATCGATCTCGAAGCGGCGACACAGTGCGTCCAGACTGGCCTGGGCCCCTGGAAATTTGCGCCGGGCAATCTGCAGGGTGTCGATGGCGCGCGTCATCGGCAGCTCGGGACGCCCCAGGCGCGCGAGCTCGGCGTTGATGAACTTCAGATCAAACTCGGCGTTGTGGATCACCAATGACGACGACCCGATAAACTCGAGGAATTCCACGGCGATGTCGGAAAATCGCGGTTGCTTGGCGAGGAACTCCGCGGCCAGGCCGTGAATTTCAAAGGCCTCGGCCGGCATCTCGCGCTCCGGGTTCACATAGCTATGGAATTTCTTCCCGGTCGGGACGTGATTGCTCAGCTCGAGGCAGGCGATCTCGACGATGCGGTGGCCCGCCTCCGGATCAAGGCCGGTGGTCTCGGTATCGAGGACGACTTCGCGCATGGCGTTCCCTGGGCCAGCGGCTCGGCGGCGAGTTACGGCCTCGTTGCCGCCGCATCAGTGTGACAATCCCCTTGAGCCGACGCAAGGTCTCTCGGCGTCCCATTCCGGTCGGAACCACGAAATCGGCGCGCCGCCGCTTCTCCACGTCGGCCATCTGGCGGCCGAGCACGGCCTGAAGCCGCTCCGGTGTCATGCCAGGACGGCCGAACACCCGCGACTCCTGGATGAAGGCCGGCGCGGACACCACCAAGGTCGCATCCACCGCGCGCTCACCGCCGGTCTCCAGCAACAACGGTATGTCGAGAACCACCAGCGGCACGCGCCGTAACGCAGCGGCGCGCAGAAACCGTTGCTCGGACCGGCGCACCAGGGGATGCAGAATCGCCTCCAGGTCGGCGAGGGCCTGGGCGTCGGCGAACACCCGTTGCCCGAGGGCCGAGCGATCGACGACACCGTCCGTTACCAGCCCTGGAAACTCCGCTGCGACCATTGGCACGGCGGCCCCGCCCCGGGCCAGCAGCGCGTGCACCTCCCGATCGGCCTCGAAAACCGGCACGCCGAGCCGGCGCAGCAGCCCGGCTGCCGTGGTTTTGCCCATGGCGATGGAGCCGGTCAGGCCAAGGATAACCACGCGCGGCTCACCCCGCGGGATCCTGGCTCAGAAACGCGCGCAAAGCCGAGGTGACCTCCGGCTCCACCCCGAACCAAGCCTTAAACCCGGGCCGCGCTTGGTGAAGCAGCATGCCGAGTCCATCCACCGTCCGATTGCCGCGCCGGGCCGCCATCTTGAGGAGCGCCGTCTCCAGCGGCGCGTAGACGACATCGTTCACCACCGCCGCCCTCGGCAGGCGATCGAGATCGAGGTCCAGCGGCGGTTGACCGGTCATTCCCAGGGTCGTCGCGTTGACCAACAAGCCCGCCCCGTCCAGGGCGCCGCATCGCTCCGACCAGGGCAGAACCCGACACCGACTCCCGATGGCGGCCGCCAGGGCCTCGGCCCGCGCCGCGGTGCGGTTGACGACCCTGACCTCGGGGGCCCCGTCATCAACCAGCGCCGCGCACACGGCGCGGGCCGCCCCGCCGGCCCCCAGCACCACGGCAGGGCCGCTGGCCGCGTCCCATCCGGGCACCGCCGTCTTGATGTTTTCCAGGAACCCATAGGCATCGCTGTTGCGTCCCTCAAGACCGCCGTCGCGGCGCACAATCACGGTGTTGACGGCGCCGATCCGCTGGGCCAGCGGATCGGCGACATCGACGGCGGCGAGCGCCGCTTCCTTGTGGGGCACGGTAACGTTGACCCCGACAAAGCCCAGCAAGGGCAAGACATGCAGCACCCGTTCGAAGTTCGCCGGTTCAACGCCCAGGGGGACATAAGCCCCGTCGATCCCGTAGTGCTCGAGCCAGTAGCCGTGCAAACGCGGCGAGCTGGAATGGCCGACCGGCCAACCTATCACGCCGGCCAGCTTGGCCTTGCCGGACGGGATCATGGCATCACCATGCCGTGGCCGCGCAAGAAGTCCAGAAGCGGCAACAGGGGCAAGCCGAGGATGGAGAAGTAATCACCGTCGATACGAGCAAAAAGCTGGGCTCCCAAGCCCTCAAGCTGATAGGCGCCGACCGACTCGAGCGCCTCCGCCCCGACCGCGGTGAGATAGGATTCAAGGAAGGTTCCGCTGAACTCACGCATATGGAGCGTGGCGCGGCTGGTATGGTGCCACAGCCGCTGGCCATCGCGCACCACGCAAACACAGGTCACCAGATCGTGGGACTTGCCGCGCAAAGCCAAGAGGTCGTTCCGCGCATGGCTGGAGTCAGCCGGCTTGTCGAACCAAACACCGCCGCATTCGAGGACCTGATCGGCGCCAATCACCACGGCGCCGGGATGACGGCTCGACACGCGCTGCGCCTTGAGTTCGGCCAACGTCTCGGCAACCTTCGCGGCATCCGCGCCGGCCGCCCTGAGCGCGGCCTTGACCTCCTCCTCGTCGATGGCCGCGGGTTCAGTGGCACACGGAACCCCCGCCTGGGCCAGCAACGCCGCCCGCGCCGGGCTTGCCGAAGCCAGTATCAGCGCCGCCTGCCCCGCCGCGCGGCCGGCCAGGAATGGCGCCGCCGCGGCCTCAGCACCCATGGGGTCTACCCCTTGATTCCAGGGGCTTGGCCAACCTCCAGGAGGGTCGGGGCGTTGCCACGGATCGAGGGCGGAACGAAGCGACGGCGTCTCGCAATGCCGGGCCGGCACCGCGGCGCAGCCCCCCGCCTGGTAACGGCTTACAGGAAGGCGACCTCACGGCGCCTCCCGTGGGCGATGGGTGTAAAGCTGCATGATCTCGGCCGCCGTCTCCTCGATCGAGCGGCGGGTCACGTCGATGACCACCCAGCCGTGCTCGGCGAACAGCCGCCGGGCCGTGGCGACCTCGGCACGGACCGACACGGAATCGACATACTCGGTTTCCTGGTCCTGCTCCAGCATACGCAACCGGTTGCGCCGAACCTGAACCAAACGAGCCGGGTCCTTGGTCAGGCCCACGATCAGCGGCCTCTTGGCCTCGAACAGCTCCCGGGAAAGCGGGCAGCCCGGAACCACGGGAACGTTCGCCGCCTTCACGCCACGATTGGCGAGATAGAGACAGGTCGGCGTCTTCGAGGTCCGCGAGACACCAACCAGGATGACATCCGCCTCGTCGAGGTCCTGAGTCGACTGACCATCATCATGATTAAGCGCAAAATCCATCGCGTCGATCCGGCCGAAATACTCGGCATCGAGGACATGCTGGCGACCGGGTTGGCCCCGGCTTTGGACGCCGAAGAAGCTAGCCAGCACGGCGATAACAGGGTCGAGCACCGGGACGCAGGGAATCTGCAAGGCCCGACACCCTTCCTGAAGCATGACTCGGAGCTTATCATCCACCAAGGTAAAGATGACCGCGCCCAGATCTTCCTCGATAGCGGCAAGGACTTTCTCGAGCTGCCGCTGGGTACGCACCATAGGCCACAGATGCTCCGAGATGGTCACGCCCTCGAACTGGACCAGACAGGCGCGGGCCACGCTGTTGATCGTCTCGCCGGTCGCGTCGGAAACCAGATGCAGATGAAAGGCTTTCATGCCACTATCATACAACAGCCTGTCGATAAGGCGAGAAAGGCGGGGATAACACGCCCCTCAAGAACCCCCGTGAGAATCGGTCCTCGGAGCCTGGATAGTCATCCGCCGGTTCATCCCGACGAGACCCGCGCAATATCACCCCTCCGAAATCCGGGAATAAGTCCGAAGCCACCATGGCTATGCCCTTTTTGCCCGGGATTATCGGAACGCCCAACCCGCTGCCACAAACGCCTCCACCCGGACACGGCCAAGACCCCGCCACCAGCTGCCCACAGGATCCAGCATGTCGGCAGCGGGCCCGGCGGCATATGCTGATAAGATGTGAACAACCCGAAATCCCCAGCTTACACAGCCATCCACTACTACTACATTACTTTCCTTTAAATTAAAGATAGATAGTAGAAGAGGGTCTTCGGATAGAATTCGCCTTGGTCGATTGCTCTGATAGCCCGACTCGAAAACCGTTGCTCCGCGCCCTGAAGGGCGAAGTGCTCAACCCGCCGCCGTTCTGGCTGATGCGTCAGGCAGGGCGGTATCTGCCGGAGTACCGGGAGGTGCGCGGCAAGGTCCACGGCTTTCTTGACCTGTGTTACTCGGCGGAACTTGCCGCTAGGCTGACGCTGCAACCGGTTGAGAGGTTCGGCATGGACGCGGCCATCGTATTCTCGGATATCCTGGTCGTGCCGGACGCCCTGGGGCAGACTGTCGAGTTCCGGGAAGGAGAAGGTCCTCGCCTGGCGCCGATACGATCGTTCGACGCCCTGCGGCGGCTTTCCCTGGACGGGTTCTGTGATCGTCTCGCGCCCGTCTATGAGGCGGTTCGGCTGGCGCGGCGGGCGCTGTCCGCGGAGACGGCTTTGATCGGGTTCGCGGGTGCGCCGTGGACCGTGGCCGCCTATATGATCGAGGGCGGCGGCAGCGCGGACTTCGCCGCGGCGAAGGGTTGGGTCCGTGAACGGCCGGGGGAGTTTCGGGGCCTGATCGACCTGCTGATCGAAGCGACGGCGATGCACATCATCGCCCAGGCGGATGCCGGCGCGGAGGCGATACAGCTCTTCGAGAGCTGGGCCGGGCTTCTGGCGGAGCCGCGGTTCACCGAGTGGTCGGTGGGGCCGATGCGGGAGATCGTCCGCCGTTTCAAACGGGTCCACCCGGAGGTGCCGGTCATTGTGTTTCCCCGGGGTGCGGGCGCGTTGTATGCGAAGGTTCCTGATGGCACCGGGGTCGAGGCGATCAGCATGGACCCGGCGGTTTCGGTCGACTGGGCCGCACGGGAACTCCAAAGCCGTTGCGTGGTCCAGGGCAATCTGGATCCGTCTGTGTTGGTCGCTGGCGGCCCGGCCATGCGCCGGGAGGTGGAGCGGATTCTTGCGGCCCTTGGGTCCGGGCCGTTCATCTTCAATCTCGGGCACGGGGTCCTGCCGAACACGCCGCTGGAGCACGTCGCCGAGCTTGCCCGGTTGATCCGCCGGTGGCGGGCGTAGGCGTGCGGAGCGCCGGCGGGGTCGGGCGGACACTCGTTCCTGCCATGGCGAAGACGGCTGTCGTTCTGCTCAACCTCGGCGGGCCGGATCGGCCCGAGGCGGTACGGCCGTTCCTGTTTAATTTGTTCAACGATCCCGCGATTCTGGGGGTGCCGGCTCCCCTGCGGTGGCTTCTGGCTCGGGCCATGTCGGCGTGGCGCATGCGGAAGGCCCGGGAGATTTACGACCGGTTGGGCGGGGGCTCGCCGTTGTTGGCGAATACCGAGCGTCAGGCCGGGGCGCTGGCGGAGGCCCTTGCCGACCTGGGGGATGTGAGGGTTTTCATCGCCATGCGCTATTGGCATCCGATGAGCGATGAAACGGCGGCCCGGGTCAAGGACTTCGGGCCCGAGGACATCGTGCTGCTGCCGCTTTACCCGCAGTATTCGACCACGACGACGGCGTCTTCGATCCGCGAATGGCGGCGGGCGGCTCGGCGTGCCGGTCTCACGGCGCCGACCCGGACCGTGTGTTGCTATCCGACCGAGCCGGGCTTCGTGGGCGCGCTTGCGGCGTTGGTCCGTCGCGGCATTCGGGACGCCGGCCGGGGCGGCAAGCCGCGGGTGTTGTTCTCTGCCCACGGTCTGCCGAAGAGGGTGGTCGCGCGCGGGGACCCGTATCAGTGGCAGGCCGAGACGACCGCCAAGGCGGTCGTCTCGGCACTGGCCATGGAGGACCTTGACTGGGTGGTCTGCTATCAAAGCCGGATCGGGCCGCTCGCGTGGATCGGTCCGGCGACGGGTGAGGAGGTCGCCCGCGCGGCGGCCGACGGGGTGCCGGTTGTCATGGTGCCGATCGCCTTTGTTTCCGAGCATTCGGAAACCCTGGTGGAACTCGATGTGGAATATGCTAGGCAGGCCCGGGAGCTGGGCGTCCCGCTCTACGTCCGGGTGCCCGCGGTGGGCACGGACGCGGGCTTCATCGAGGGCCTGGCCAGCCTCGCCCGGCGCGCGCGGGGAGCCGACGCCGCGTTGGGTTCGGGTGAGGGCGGGCGGCTGTGCCCGGCGGCTTGCCAGCGCTGTGCCTACGCGGTTTCGCTGGATTAGGTGGATTCATGTCCGACTGGGCGATCCCTCTCTGGCTCTATCCCTGGATCAAGGCGCTGCACATCATCGGTGTCATCGCCTGGATGGCGGGCTTGCTGTATCTACCCAGGCTGTTCGTCTATCACGCGGACGCGCCGGAGGGCTCGGAGGTCGCCGGGACTCTCGAGGTCATGGAGCGCCGACTGCTGCGCGGCATCGTGAACCCGGCGATGGTCGCGGCTTATGCTTTCGGCGGTGCCCTGCTGTTCGTGCCGGGCGTCGTGGACTGGTCTTCGGGATGGATTTACCTCAAGCTGCTGCTGGTTGCGGGGCTGACCGCCGCCCATTACCTGTATGCGAGGTGGCACAAGGATTTCGCGGCCGGGCGGAACACCCGGACGGCGGGGTTCTACCGCATCGCCAACGAGGTCCCGGCCGTGATCATGGTCGCCGTCGTTATCCTCGTGGTGGTCAGACCGTTTTGAGGCCGGGGGTTGGCACCTCGAAGGTCCAGGCGGTGGGGATGCGGATTCTTCGTTTGACTTAAGGTCGGGGTTTCGCTAACTGTTGTGCGTAGGGCAGCAAGCTGTGCTTGCCATATCTTAATCTTTTAATACATCCAATCCATATCGGTCCCCTCCGGGGTGCCCATCGTGGGCAAGGCGCGAAAGCGTCCCCAAGGCGCCGGGCCGCCTCCCTCCTTCAAGCGGAATCAGTATGAACCTTCAGGAACTAAAGACGAAATCGCCGCCCGACCTGCTGGCTTACGCCGAGGAGCTGCGGATCGAGAACGCCAGCAGCCTGCGCAAGCAGGACATGATGTTCGCCATCCTCAAGCAGTTGGCGGACAACGACACTCCGATCTCCGGCAGCGGGGCCCTTGAAATCCTGCAGGATGGCTTCGGCTTTCTCCGCTCGCCGGAGGCGAATTACCTGCCCGGCCCGGACGATATCTACACTCCGCCCAGCCAGGTCCGGCGCTTCGGGCTCAGGACCGGGGACACGGTCGAGGGACGGATCCGGGCGCCCAAGGACGGTGAGCGTTACTTTGCCATGCTCGAGGTCGACTCCATCAACTTCGGCCCCACCGATGAGGTCCGTCATCGCATAAATTTCGACAATCTGACGCCGCTTTATCCGGAAGAGCGCCTGAAACTCGAGGTCGAGGATCCGGCCAACAGGGAGATCACCACCCGGATCATCGATATCATCGCGCCTCTCGGCAAGGGTCAGCGGGGGCTTATCGTGGCGCCCCCGAGGACCGGCAAGACGATGATGTTGCAGAACATCGCCCACTCCATCGCCGCCAGTCATCCGGAGGTCTATCTCATCGTCCTGTTGATCGACGAGCGGCCTGAGGAGGTCACCGACATGGTGCGCTCGGTCAAGGGCGAGGTCATCAGCTCGACCTTCGACGAGCCTGCCATACGCCATGTCCAGGTGGCCGAAATGGTCATTGAAAAGGCGAAGCGGCTGGTCGAGCACAAGCGCGACGTGGTCATCCTGCTGGACTCGATCACGCGTCTGGCGCGCGCCTACAACGCCGTGGTGCCGTCGTCGGGCAAGGTTCTGACCGGCGGCGTTGACGCGAATGCCTTGCAGCGGCCCAAGCGGTTCTTCGGCGCCGCCCGCAATATCGAGGACGGCGGCTCCCTCAGCATCATCGCCACGGCGTTGATCGACACCGGCTCGCGCATGGACGAGGTGATTTTTGAGGAGTTCAAGGGCACCGGCAACTCCGAGATCGTCCTCGATCGCAAGCTCGCCGACAAGCGCTCTTGGCCGGCTATCGACATCGGCAAGTCCGGCACCCGCAAGGAAGAGCTTCTGGTCGATTCGAGCACGCTGTCCAGGATGTGGATCCTGCGTCGCATCCTGGCGCCCATGGGCGTGACCGACGCCATGGAGTTCTTGACCGAAAAGATCAAACAGTCCGAGAGCAACGCCGACTTCTTCGAAGCCATGAACACTTAGGGCGCGGCCCCGGCCCTCGGCTTTCACCCGCAGGCTCAGAGCTTTTCCGGCAAAACGCTGGACGCCCGTTGAGATTCTGAAATCAATCCGTAGCCGTCATGGGTTTTTGGGCAAGCCGTGCAAGCGCGGCGCGTGACGGCCGGATTCCGGCGCCGTTTGTCACGGAATCAAGATCACGGAAACCAAGGTCACGGAATCAAGACGGTCGAGCCGGTGGTCTTGCGCCCCTCGAGATCGCGGTGGGCCCGGGCGGCGTCCTTCAGGGGATAGGTCTGGTTGATCTCGATCTTGACCGTCCCCTTGCGCACCACCCCGAACAGCTCGGACGCGCTGGCCAGCAAGTCCTCGCGTTTGGCCGTGTATGTCATGAGCGTGGGCCGGGTCAGATAGAGCGAGCCCTTCTCGACCAACAGGCCTGTGTCGAACGGCGGTATGGCGCCCGAGGACTGGCCGAAGCTGACCATCAGGCCGAATGGCCTGAGACAGTCGAGTGAGTCCGTGAAGGTGTCTTTGCCTACCGAGTCGTAGACCACGGAAGCCCCGGCGCCGCCGGTGATCTCCCTGACCCGGTCGACGAAGTCCTCGCGCGTGTAGACGATGGGATGATCGCAGCCGTGGGCCGCGGCCAGCTCCGCCTTCCGGTCCGAGCCCACGGTGCCGATCACGGTCGCGCCGAGGTGCTTCGCCCATTGACACATGATGAGCCCGACGCCGCCGGCCGCGGCGTGGACCAGGATGGTGTCGCCCGCCTTCACCTCATAGGTGCGGCGCAGCAGGTAGTGGGCAGTCATGCCCTGGAGCATCATGGCCGCGGCGGGCTCATCGGCGATGTCGTCGGGCAGGGGGACCAGACGGTCGGCCGGTATCAGCCGGGCCTCGGCATAGGCGCCGACCGGCGGTGCCGCATAGGCGACGCGGTCGCCGGGCTCGACCTCGCTGACGCCTTCGCCCACCGCCTCGACGACGCCGGCGCCCTCCATGCCGATCACCGCGGGCAGCCGGGGGAGAGGGTAGAGGCCGCTGCGGTGGTAGGTGTCGATGTAGTTGAGGCCCACGGCGGACTGGCGCACCAGCGCCTCGCCGGGGCCCGGGGCGCCGACCTCGACATCCTCCCAGACCAGGACCTCCGGGCCTCCGGTCGCGTGGATTCGGACCGCTTTGGTTATCGTTGCCTCCGGGCTGAGTCTTCAGGCCAGATGGGCCTTTAAGAAGTCTGCGGTGCGGCGGTTGGAGAGATCGGCTCCCGCCCGGTCGTAATTCTGGCCGCCGACCCGGCAGAAGGCGTGGTCCAGACCTGGATAAGAGTGAATGGTGACGAGGCTGTTGCCGGCAAGCTTGTCCTTGATCGCTTGCTGCGCCTCGGTCGGCACGGACTGGTCCGCCTCGGCGATGTGCATCAAAAGCGGCTTGGTGATGTTCTTCGCTTCATCCAGATTGGCCTCGATGCCCACGCCGTAATAGCTGACGTTGCAGTCGGCGTCCGAGCGCGTTGCCATCAGGTAGACCAGCTTGCCGCCCAGGCAGTGGCCGACGGTGCCGACCTTGCCGGTACGCTCGTCGCGGCCGCGCAGGTGGTCGAGGGCGGCGGTCAGATACTCGGTGCCCTTGGACTCATCGAAGCCCTGGTATAGCTCGAACGCCCTGGCCCATTCGGCCTCGGTCTGGTCGGTGAGTTGGATGCCCGGCTCCTGGCGCCAAAACAAGTCGGGGTACAGCGCGAGATAGCCCTGGCCGGCGAGGTCATCGCAGATATCGCGCATGACCCGGTTGACGCCGAAGATTTCCTGGATGACGACGATTCCCGGGCCGGAGCCCGCGGCGGGCGTGGCGAGATAGGCCGAAAAGCTGCCATCCTTGCCGGTGATCGTGATCTCGGGCATCGGTTCCGTGCTCCCTGGAGACCGGGCATGTTTGGGCCGCTCGGGAACGATATCGCGCGGCGGCTGCCTTGTCACGGGGGCCCGTCAGGTCGGCAGGGACGCGGCAAGGCTTCGGGCCGGCAGGGACGCGCCAAGGCTACCTAAACTACGATGTTGCCGGTATCAGGCGACCCGCGCCTTCGAGCTCGAGCAGGCGCCGTTTGGTCGCGGGGCCCTCGGCGCCGGAGTATCCACCGAGCCAGCCGCCGCCGCCGACCACGCGATGGCACGGAATGATGATCGCGATCGGATTCCTCCCGCAGGCCCCGCCGACCGCCCGTGGCGCGGTGCCGAGGGCGCGGGCGAGCGCGCCATAGGTCCGGGTCTGGCCCCAGGGGATCTCCCGCATAAGGTCCCAGACGGCCTGGCAGAACCGGCTGCCGTGGGGCCGCAGCGGCAGGTCGAAGCGGCATAGCTTGCCGGCGAAATAGGCCGCCAGCTGGTCGCGGGCTTCAACCAGGAGGGGGGTCTCGGCGGCGTCGGCCACGGGGCCCCAGCCGAGGGTCACGATCGCCCCGTCCGCCTCCGCCAGAGCCAGGAGGCCAACCGGGCTGGACAGGGACAGGCGAGGGGTTTTGATCGTCCCGGTATGCGGGCTTGAACTCTTGGGCGTCATTGTGGCGTCATTGTGGTCTGAGCGCGGTGCGCAGGCCGTCCGGCTCGGTGATCGGCAGCGAGCAGGTCGCGGCCACGCAGACATAGGCCGCCGCCCGGCCGTCGACCCGGCCCTTGCCTTGTGCGGGATGGCCCGCGGGCAAGGAGGCATGGCCAGGGGCGCCGTCGGGGGCCACCACTTGCAGCACCCGATCCGGTAGCGGGACATCGTAGACGGCCCGCAGCAGCGCGCGGCAGTCAGGCTCGCCGCGCTCGCCCACAATGACGATCTGGAGCGGCCGCTGCAGCAGTTCGTTGGCATTCAAGAGGGTGGCGAGCGGGAAGGCGTTGCGGGCGAGCTCGCCGGAAAAGGCGGAGATGATCGCTTCGGCGCGACGCCGGTAGGCGTCCTTGCCGGTGAGGTAGTGAAGACGGGCGAGCACGCCGGTGATCGTGCCGTTGCCCGAGGGCACGGCTTGGTCCGCGGCCGATTTGGTCCGGGTGATGAGATTTTCGGTATCGTCGGCGGTAAAGAAGTATCCGCCGCCGGAGTCATCCCAGTAATGCCGGTCGACGACCGCGGCCCAGCTTTCCGCCTGGTCGAGATAGGCTGGCTCGCCGGTGGCCTGATACAGCACCTGGGCCGCGCGGCCCATATTGGCGTAGTCGTCGAGCGCTGCCGGATGCCGGAGCTGGCCGGCGCACCAGGAGTGGTGCAGGCGGCCGTTCTCGGTCATCTTGTCCCGGACGAAGGCGAAGGCGCAGGCGGCGGCGTCGAGCCAGTGCGGGCGCTCGAAAACCACGCCGGCACCGGCCAACGCGGCGATCATCAGACCGTTCCAGTCGGCCAGGACCTTGTCGTCCCGGCCCGGTCGGACCCGCTTCTCCCGCTCCTTCCAGAGGATGGCGCGGGCGGCCGCCAGTTTCGCTTCCCCGGCCTCGTCGCCGAGCGCCGGGCGCCGGGAGCGGTTGAGGATCGTCTTGCCCTCCCAGTTGCCCCCAGGGGTGACGTCGTAGGCCTGTTTGAAGGCGGCGGCCTCGGGACCGAGCAGCCGGTCGATCTCGGCCTCCGACCAGAGGTAGAACTTTCCTTCCTCGCCCTCGCTGTCGGCGTCGAACGAGCTGGCGAACCCGCCCCCTTCGGCGAGCATCTCGCGCAGCGCCCACTCGGCGGTCTCCTCGATCCGGGCCGCGTAAAGGGGGCTCCGCGTGTCCTGCCAGGCCAGGGTCAGCACGTCGATGAGCTGGGCGTTGTCATAGAGCATTTTCTCGAAATGGGGCACCAGCCACTGCGAATCGACGGCGTAGCGCGCAAAGCCGCCGCCGAGATGGTCGTAAATGCCACCCTGGCACATCTTGTCGAGGGTGAGCGTGACGGCCTGGCGGAAACTGTCCTTGCCGGTGCGCTTGTAGGCGCGCCACAGAAGCTCGAGGACAGGTGACTGTGGGAACTTCGGGGCGTCACCGATGCCACCATTGACCGGATCGACCTGGCGGAGCACAGAGTCGGCGATCTTGTCGGTGATCTCGAGCGTGAGGGGGGCGCCGGCGGGGGCTTCGGAGAGCTTGTTGAGGCCTTCGAGGAGCGCCTTGGCATTGCGCTGCACGGCTTCGGGGTCGTTGCGGTAGGCCTCGGCGACGCGGCGCAAGACGTCGTTGAAACCGGGACGGCCGTAACGCGACGTCGGCGGGAAGTAGGTGCCGCCCCAGAACGGCTCACCCGTGGCGGTGAGGAACATGTTCAGCGGCCAGCCGCCGTGCTCGCCCATGAGCGCGAGCGCGGCTTGGTAGATCGCGTCCAGATCGGGGCGCTCCTCGCGGTCGACTTTGATGCTGACGAACAGCTCGTTCATCAGCTCCGCCGTCTCCTGTCCCTCGAAACTTTCATGCGCCATGACATGGCACCAGTGGCAGGCGGCGTAGCCGATCGAGAGCAGGATCGGCTTGTTCTCGCGCCGAGCCTGCGCCAGCGCCTCAGGGCCCCAGGCCTGCCAGTGGACGGGGTTGTCCCGGTGCTGCAGAAGGTAGGGGCTGGTTTCCTGATCGAGGCGGTTGCGCGACATGGCTCCGCTGTTGAGCTGGGGTGGCCGCAGGCACCACGGGAAAGTTGCCGGGCCGGTTCTGTTGACATAAGTTTGATCGGAACGACCCTTAGGGCAACCCTAAATATTTGGCGTTATGATACTTGACAAACCCACGGCTATCAGGTGTCGTCATGGAACCTCTCTAGCCACGCGTTGGCTCGATCAGGATACACGGCCCAAATGCCCGATCTTTTTCCCTGCGGGGAATAGAATAGGCCCTGCCATTCTGGTGCTTTCCGCTTTTTAAATACCGAAGAATCAACGCTATGTTTGTTGTAGGCACTTTGGACTGACTGTTCAAATTTCTCCGGGATCGATAGGCCGGCCTCCTTTCGCTTTCTCTCCAGCGTATGGAGAACCAATCGTCTAGAGAGGCCGCGCGGATGTGGCCTTAGGACTTCGATGAGGTCTCTTACGTAGGGATATTTCAGTGCCTTCAGGGCCGCTTTCGCCTTTGCCAGCTGTTTCAGCTTTTCATCAAAGGCTGACTCGTCCTCGTCGCAGCCGAGTTCGCGGGCGGCCTTCTTGAACTTTGCAATCTGTTTTTTCGGTGCCTTCAAAATAGCTTTCTTTGGTTCGAGGCAATCGGTTTGCGAATTACCAGCGGCGGATTACCGACTGTGCCAGTCTTGCCTAGCAGCTTTTCGTCAAAGGTCTCCAATGTCGGCACCCCCGCATCGAGTGCCGTGGCCACATGAATCGCGTCTTTCGGCTTAATGCCATTGTTCCATACTAGGTCCTGCGCTGATTCTGCGATCCGGCGTGTGACGTTCCTGATCCGAAAATGAGATCGGCGGAAAAACTTCCTCACTATTTCGGCCTTCTCCTGCGGAATAGGCGGCCCGCCTTTCTTCCAAATAACTTCTGCAAGCGTGAGAGTTGATGTGTAGATCATAACTTCCCCCGCTTTCGCCCTTCCCAAAGGGCCTCCACAAAGCTCTACCTTGTCCGGCTCCTCCTGTAACCACCCGAGAAAAGCATCGGTGTCCCAATAAATCAGTTCGATGGTCATGGGGTGATTTTTAGAATCCCGCGAACATCTTCTGGAGTTGGCAGTTCATGATCTTCGGGGACCGTGTCGATGTGCTCTACTTTGATGCTGATTGGGACGCCGTTGCGGCGATAGTGAATCACTCCCGCGATTTCTACTCTCTTTCGGAAGTTCGCAAATACGCTTTCCAGCATTTCTTCGGGAAAATAACACTTAACGACTTCCCGCAACAATACATCGCGTATCTGTAATTGAAGACGGCCATCCTTATCTTGGATCGTCTCTAGGCGGCCCTCGATCGTGCCGTGATCGCTATAGTCAACGCGCCAGTCATCCTTTATGACACGCGCAATTTCGCGATTAAGTGGGATCGGATTGCGCTTTACCCAAATTTGCACCGGAATAGAATGTCCGCGTGGTCCTTCCGTAATTTCGGACAGGCTGCGCAAGTGTTTCAAGGCTGGCTCGGAGAGGTTAGACTCTTCAACCTGCCCACGCACTAGATGACCGATCCCCTCTTCGCTTTTGGAATAGACTTCCTGCAGAATCTCCGGCGCAGTGTCCGGTGCCGGGCTCATAGCAATCAGACCACTACCTTCACGCACTAGTACCGTCCATGCGGGCGTCTCGCCATTAGGCGCAAGCGTTCGCCCGATCTCATGCACATAGCCGAAAAAGGCCCGAGTCGCGGCCATGAACCGCTCCGGAGATACATCTTCACCGATCTCCAAGGTCATATCCGTCGGGATTATATCGGGGGTTGCGGGCATTTTTATCCCTCCTATCGGATGAGATTCTACCCTGCGGACGAGTCCCTGTATAGAACGCGCTTTCCCACGATCCCCGCCAACAACTTGTCGCCCCGCTCGTCGTCATCGACCCCAAGCGCGATGCGTTCGTTGTACCGGAAATCGAACTCCGCGAGATACTCCGCGAGATAGCGGTGCAAATGCTTCTCGGAGCAGTGCTGATACACACCCTTCATGCCGCGCTTGAAGATACTGAAGTAGCCCTCGACGGTGTTGGTATGGATTTCGCCGCGTCCGTACTCACCGCGATTGTGGTGGACCACCTGATGCTCGGCAAAATCCCGGTATAGGTGCTTATACTGCCCAGCTTCATCCGTAATCACCCGAGCCTCATGGGCAATATGCTCACGCAGAATCGGCACGAGTGTCTTGGCCTTCAGATCGCCCACAACCACGCTCTTTGTGCGTCCAACACGATCCACGAGCGTTAACACCTTGAACTTGTGATGATAGCCACGGCCCTTCTTCCGCCCTTTCGGCCTGATGGTGCGGTCGTGACCGATAAACGTCTCATCAACCTCGACAGTGCCGCCGCCCGCACCCATCGGTGCGAGGGCGCCCTGGCGCATCGCCTCACGAATGCGGTATCCCATGAACCACGCAGTCTTTAGCGTCACTTCCAATGTGCGGTGGAGCTGATTCGCACTGATGCCCTTCTTGCTGGATGCAATCAGGAAAATCGCCTGTAGCCACTTGTGCAACGGGACGTGGCTGGACTCGAACACCGTGCCAACCTTCACGGTGAACTGCTTGCGGCATTGACCGCATTTGTGAAGTCCGATACGCACCTTCTTCTCAAGGCTCGGCTTGATTTTGTAGATGCGCTCATAACCGCCACAGTGCGGACAGATCGCCCCGTTTGGCCACACGACGCTTTCCAGCTTCGCGAAGGCCGCTTCTTCATCGTGAAAGTAGGGTCTAGATAAGATGCTCATGGCCTAACTCCTTGACTCATAATATAGAGTCAGGCCGTGGGTTTGTCAAGTATCATAACGCCAAATATTTCGGGGGAACATCATGGTTGACATTGATGGCCCGCCGCAGAATGCTCGTGCGTTTCTCAGCCCGCCCGGCATCCGGGCGCATTCGGGAGGCCCGGGTGATCGAGGGCGGCGGGCGGCGGGCGCCGCTGCCCTGGCGGGAGGAAGCCATGGCCGATACGTCGTGACCGCTTCCCGGGCGGTCTCTTGGGTCCCGGCCAGGTCCGGGAACAGGTCCGGGAACGGGTCCGGGGACAGGTCTTGCGAGGCCCGCGAGCGCCGGGCCCCGGTTGGGAAAGGATCGAAGAGGTGACCGCAAAGCCGGCTGATCCGCCGCCCTATTACCGGCGTCACGTGTTCTGCTGCACCAATGTGCGGCCCCAGGGCCATCCGCGCGGATGTTGCAGCTCCAAGGGCTCGGTCAAGCTGCGGAACCATATGAAGGCGCGGGCCAAGGAACTCGGTCTCGATGACGTCCGCATCAATATCGCCGGCTGTCTCGACCGGTGCGAACTCGGTCCGAACATGGTGATCTATCCCGAGGGGGTGTGGTACTCCTATTCGACGATCGAGGACGTGGAGGAGATCCTCCAGACCCATCTGCTCAAGGGCGGGCGGGTCGAGCGGCTGAGGTTGCGTCCGGAGGACGGCCCGGAGCGCGATTGAGGCCGCCTTTGCGGTCGGCACGGTTTCAAGCACATGTCCGATACCATTTTCGCCCTGTCGAGCGGCCTCGGGCCGGCCGGTGTCGCCGTGATCCGGGTTTCGGGTCCCCGCGCCGGGCGGGCGCTCGGGGAGATGACGGGTCGAGACTTGCCGCCGCCCAGGCGAGCGAGTCTGGTCGGGTTCAGCAATCCGGCCACGGGCGAGGCGCTCGACGACGGCTTGGCCCTGTGGTTCCCCGGGCCGGCGAGCGTCACCGGCGAGGATGTGGCCGAGATCCATATCCATGGCGGCCGCGCGGTGATCGCCGCGGTGATCGACGCCTTGGCGGCGCAACCGGGCCTGCGCGCCGCCGAGCCGGGGGAGTTTACCCGGCGCGCCTTCGAAAATGGCAAGCTGGACCTCACCGCGGCCGAGGGGCTGGCCGACTTGGTGAACGCCGAAACGGAGGCCCAGCGGCGCCAGGCCCGGCGTCAGCTGGAAGGGGAGCTGGGGCGCCTCTACGAGGCCTGGCGGGAACGGCTCCTGGCGACGCTGGCTCACTTCGAGGCCGACCTGGACTTTCCCGACGAGGACTTGCCGGCGGGCATCGCCGAGCGGTTACACCACAATATATTGGGGCTTATTGACGAAATATCACAACATCTTGATGATAACCGTCGCGGCGAGCGGCTTCGCGAAGGCTTTTACATCGCCATCATCGGCCCGCCCAATGTGGGCAAGTCGAGCCTTTTGAACCGGCTCGCCCGCCGCGACGCGGCGATCGTGTCCGCGACCGCGGGCACGACTCGGGATGTGATCGAGGTCCACCTCGATTTGGCCGGTTATCCGGTAATTCTCGCCGACACGGCGGGGCTCAGGGAGGGCGCGGAGGAGATCGAGGGAGAAGGCGTCCGCCGGGCCCGGGCCCGGGCCGCGAATGCCGATTTAAAACTGGTGTTGCTGGATGCCTCGGCGTGGCCTGAGGTGGACGCGGCGGTGGACGATTTCGTGGATGCGGACAGCGTGGTGATCATTAACAAGGTGGATCTCAGCACCCCCGCGCCGCCGCTCCGCGTGGCGGAGCGGCCGGCCTTGCCGGTGTCGGTCTTGACCGGCGAGGGCTTGGACGGGTTGCTGAAGGCGCTCGAGAGGGAGGTCGCGGCCCGGCTGGTTGACTCCGGGGCGGTGGCGTTGACGCGGGTGCGTCACCGCGCGGCCCTGGAGGCGTGCGTGGCGGCGTTGCGCCGGAGCCTGACCGGGGCGCTGCCCGAACTGGCGGCCGAGGACGTCCGTCTCGCGGCCCGGTCGTTGGGGCGCATCACCGGCCGGGTCGACGTGGAGGACGTACTGGACGTGATCTTCCGCGACTTCTGCATCGGCAAGTGATGTTTCACGTGAAACAAGCCTCAGGCCGCCCTGCCGGGGGGCGCGCGCCGGATTAATTTGCGGAATTATGCAGCACTCTCACCAAATGGTGCTGTTCAAACTCTGGTCTTGAAAAGTACATATGCGGCAAAGGCGCGACGGTCCATCACAGAAGATTTCTGAAACCCCACAATCACACCCCTCACATTAGCGATATCTTGCCTCACAGATGATTTGTAAAATTTTTCAGATGGGTCATAGTCCGCCTTGTGTCGCTTCGCCTGCATGGTGATGAATGCGTTAGCAAAGTCCTCAATATCTTTGGGAAATTTCTTTATGATGTCCTGTCTTTTGCAAGCCTGCTTTGCTGCGCCATGCTCTAGCGCCCTGTAAACCTGTATCCAGGCTTCCTCACTACGAGTCGCGGACGCACCACCAACAAGAAGATCGGCGGCGCATTTCGCCAAGCAGTGAAATAAAGCATAGTATGCCGTGCTAGTGGCGCGGCGTAGGTTTGATTGTCTGGGCTTCCCGCTTTTTGATGCGATTAAATCGTTAGCCGTCTTGATCAAATCATGCGGAGTCAGAGTTGATCTTCCTCATTTCAGACTTCGCGATGAACGAGAAAATGGGGAATCTCGTTTCGCCAACTGCTTTCATCTTGGGTAATATGCGCCTAACCAGTCCAGATGTTTCGCTAATGTCTAGACGCTTTTCTTCTGCGTCGAAAACAACTCTTACAATGAGAACCTGATCGCCGTCCTCATCAACATCAGGGGTAATATCGATGGATAAGATATTGATATTGCGGAATCTGCTCTTCAGAACAGATTTTACGACATCATAGACGGCTTGCTTGGGGTCCATCAGCCACATCCTCGATTGAGAGTAGAGAGAGTACCTCATCCAAGCGAGCTTGTGAATCCCCTAAAAGCACGGGCCTAAATCCCTCGTTGCCAATAGCCCTTCCACTCCCGCGACACCGGATGGCCCAGCGGCGCGCTGTGGGGGCCGGCGGGTGGCGAGAGCTTTCCGGCGCGGGGGTTCGCGCCATTGGCAAGGAAGGGCCTCTGGGGGCGGTCCGGGATCAGCGGGACCTCCGGGCAGTGTCTCAGTTTGAAATTCGGTCGTGCCCTCTAACGGGGCCAAGGCCAAATCCGATCGCACAGGTCGCCCCAGCCCCACCGGTCTAATCGGACCATAATGAAAAAAAACGGAATGCCCCACAGCATCCAAAGGCCGATTGCGCCAACGACGCCCAATCCGTAGAGCGGGCCAACAATCAGCGGCCATACATTCAGCAGGACTATCGGAATGTGCATGAGCATATAGACGATCAGGAGTCCGAGTGTGCGCATGCCGCGAGCAAAATCGATCATAAGTTCAACGTTTGTTCGCGTCCCGACCCCGCCCCAGAGGTGGAGATAACGGGCCGGCAATATGCGAATGCGCGCTAGCAGCTTGACAATCTCGATCGGCACGATGATCAGGCAGAAAATCAGGGCAAGGCTCAGGCCTAAAATCAGGGCAAAGCCCATAAACCAGAGCGACACCAGCCCGACAATCAGGCCGACCAGGCTAGTGCCACTGGGAGGGAGCTCCAGCGGAGGGAACCCCTGACCCGCCTCCAGCAGGGCAAGCCCACCCAGCAGGGCAAGCCCACAAAGGATGGGTATGAGCAGGAAAACTACGAATATGCCCGCGAATGCAGCCCACCGGCCTGTCCGGGACTTTATCGGACGTTTCCAGAAGGACGTGCGCTTCATGAATCTCTCAGTTTGAATTCCTGGAGTAGCGCCTTGCCTTCTCAACGCAGGCGTCAATCTGGTTTGCTAGGTGGCGATCAACTGAGCGGATTTCGTCGGCAAGGCGTGTTACATGCCCTTGACTCATGAGTATGTCGGGATCGCCTTCGTGGCTGACCTTGATCCTCCAAATGCCCTGATCGTCGCGATGAGGCTCCATTTCAAAGGCACTGCGATCAGGCAATCCAAAGCGCTCTAAGAAACCGGCGCGAGTAAGCATTCTATACGTTCCTTTTCTTGTACGGGCCACGCGGACCAGGCTTCCGCGCGGCATCGTCAATCAGCTTGACGATATCCGCCATATCCCAAAGCCGGTCAGAGATACCCGCTGCCATCGCGGGAGCCATACGGACGGCGCTGTTGACGGGGTTCGGTGAGTTGTTCGGACAGGGAGACACAATCGGGGGGCTCACAAGCTCGGAAGTGGCATCTCTGAGGCTCCAGGGAATAATTTAGTGAGGTACGCGAAATGGTAGTACCGGGGGTAGGGGCCGAAGCGCTAAAGCGGGCGCTCAGTATGCCGCCGCAGCCTCAGAAGGCCAAGCCAAAGCCCAAACCCAAGGACCAAAACCTGATTTATATCTGCTCCCTGTTCGACAGGGCCGAGGACAAGGTTAACGAGGTGCTGGGGGTGGAGGAAAGAAGGCGGTGATGCAAAGGCTGGTGGCGTGATGGACAATCTGCTGTTAACCCGGATGACGACGGCCATCTTGGTCGGGGGGCAGTCTGCGGCTGATCCGCCTGTTATGCCGATCCCGCCGGTAGCTCGCGTTGCGCGGCTCGTGGCGATTGTTGTAGCGCTTCGAGCAAGCATTGTACGACTTTCGCGGCAAGTTTGTGAGGTTCCTCGTTTGCTGCTTCCAATTCGGCGATTTTGGCTTGGTAGCGGACAGCAAGTGCAGAAACAAGCGGGGGGTGCAACGTGGCGAGCGCGTCGGTCAAACAGTTGAGCGCCGCCATGAGCCCCACGATGCCGGCTGGAGCATCGAATTGAATGCGTTCGGCCATTGTATGCCCTCCATCGGATGCTGACACTCCGATGGTAGGCGCGGCGGGTCGGGAGGGCGAGTCCTTTCCGGCCCCTCGCGCTCGGAACACGCGCAGGACAGCGCGCACGCGGCCCGTGGGGTCGGCTACGACGGCAGCGGCTTGAGCGGACCCGCTCCGATCACGGCCTCAATTCGCTTCTGTAGCCTGTCGGCGAGCTCCGGCGGCTCCGTCCAGTCGATGCAATTGAATTGGCGGATGTCAAAGTGGAGCTCATCGATCTGGTTCTGACGGCAGGTCCAGAATACCGGGAGGTTCAGCCCCAAGGCGAAGCCTGCCTCGAAGTAAACGCCGCCCCGCTGTCCGGTGAAATCTGCTACCACGAAGCGCGAGCGCCTGATCTGCGAAATGATTTCGTCGTCGATCTTGCCGACGTGCTCCACCCAGTCTACGCGCAGCGGATCGTAGCCAGCGTTTCGGATCCCGACCTCAAAGCCGTCAATGTATGCGTCACGCATCGTCTCGTCGAACCACATGGCGACGAAGCCCTGGGCTGATGCCGGCTGGCGAGCCTGGAGCTCCTCATAGCGCAAGTGGCCGGCAGGCGTGATCTCCGTAATGCCGCCCATCGCCTTTGGATTGATCAAATCTTCATCGCTGAGGTATTGGACCAGATATTGAACCTCGTCCTCATCGCCCGAGTACGTTACAGCGATTAACGCCGGGTCAAATGTGGTGAAAGTATCGCCCAACTTTTTTTGCTTTCGGATGGCATAGCTAAGCAACCGGTCTGCGCGTTCTCCGATGCTGGGCATCGGCGATGTAACGAGGTGCCGGATTCGATCGTCGCTTAGCTCTGGGATGTCTCCCAGGATGTTCTGGTCACGCACCCAACCGGAGATCTTGGCTTTGTCGGGTCGCGGGACTCTGCGGATGGTCGCCATGCCGGTGCGAGTGAGCTTGAACTCGCCGCACTGCGGACATCGCTGTTTGACGCCAGGCCAAGCGTCGCCAACAATTACCTCTGCTGGCGTACCGCATAGCTCGCAGGGATCGTTCTCAGGCAATACCTAGCGCCTCCGATGGCGGATTTCATGCCAATATTCTTGGCTGAGCCGTCGTGATCTAGATTATGCTCCGCCTTGGTCCTTGAGGCAATCGCAGGCGTCGCCGTGCTCCCTGTCATATCCAACATCGCAGCCGGCGCGGCCGAAGGTGACAACAAGCCGCTAGGAGCGCCCCACAGGCGCGATAACATAGTGGGGTGCCTGGGATACCTTATTAGTAACTCTCGCGCGTCCTGGCGTCGTATACGGCGACATAAATGCCTCGACGGCGGGAGGTTCTTTGAAACTTCCCGGTCGCTCAGGATCACGCCAGAGATGGTCTGGTGTTACTGACAGGCTGTGGGAGATTGAGGATATCGTGAGGCTGGCCGATGGCAAACCATACAACTACCATCTACTGCGCTCTGTATCAGGGAGAACCAGAAGGCCGCTGGTTCATTGCAAAAGATATGAACTGCGATGGCGTGATTACCATCTCCGACGTAGGACTGTGGTTGGAGTGGGTGTTCTTTTTGCCGGGCGACGGCCTGCTATGGGCGCTGATGCAATGGGAAGAAGCCGTTATCTTTCTTCAAGAAGCCGCTATCTTCCTTGAAATTGCACCCCCAGCCTATGGTGGCTGGGTTTCCGGAATTATATCGGCGATTGCATGGCTCATCGCGTCGCTCGCGTGGGGCGTTATCCTCGCGGCCTGGTATGCGGTTGAGGAGCCACTAAGCGATTGGAAGGCCCGGCGTTGGGAACA
>JACZXZ010000029.1 GCA_022571365.1 Pseudomonadota bacterium
CGTTCTTTGGTGCCGCCCAATGGCCTGCCTTGGATGACCGTGCGGGACGCATTAGTTGGTCTGGGTGAGCCGAACGGTAAGAACTGCCACGTCATGCAGCCTGGTGCGCGGCCGTACCCCGGCCACACGGGCAGCCCGATGGACCTTCCGGCCAAGGCTCTTAAGGCGGGTGATCACGGCGTCCCCGGCGGCATCGGGCGGCACCGAGCTCAGGAGGTGGGTGACTCCCGTGAGCGCGCCGGCCGGATCCTCGAGCGGCCGGCCGCGGTCGAAGGCAAACGCCTCGATGCCGCGGGCGCGGAGCGTCGCACGCTTGTCATCCGTGCGGCAGGTGCCCGCGACCGTCCAGCCCGCGGCCAGGAGCTCATCCGCGAGCGCGCGGGCGGTGTAGCCGAGGCCGAAACAGAACAGGCGCCTGGAGTCCGTGTCTTCCTCCGTGTCTTCCATGGACGACAAATCCCGCGCCGCGCCGAGCGTTCTCCGGCGTTTCAGAAGTCCAGGTCGGCGTAGTGCTTGGGCGGCGGAGCGCCGGGGATGTGGTCGGCGAGCAGGGGGCGGAAGCTCGGTCGGGACTTTATCCGCGCGTACCACTCCTTGGCGCCTTCATGGCTTTCCCACGGCACGTCGCCCAGATAGTCGAGGGCGGAAAGATGGGCCCCGGCGGTGATGTCGGCGAGCGAGAAATGGTCGCCCGCCAGCCACTTCCGCCGCTCGGCCAGATAGCCGATATAGTCGAGGTGATAGTGGATGTTTTGGGTGCCGGCCCTGATCGCGTTCGAGTCGGGCTCCCCCAGGCCCAGGAACCGCTTCATGATCTTCTCGTCCAGAAGATTGCGGGTGACCTCGCGGTCGAACTTGGTGTCGAACCAGGCGACCACGCGGCGGGTCTCGGCGCGGGAGACGGCATCGGCGCCGATGAGCGGCTCGTCGGGGTAGACTTCCTCCAGGAACTCCGCGATCACGGTGGTGCCGGCGAGCACGGTGCCGTCGGGCTCGACCAGCACCGGCACCTCGCCCGCCGGGTTGATGGCGAGAAACGCCTTCCGGCGCTCCCAAACCTTCTCGACCTTGAGGTCGAATTCCAGGCTCTTTTCCTCGAGGATGATCCGGACCTTGCGCGAGCCAGGCGACAGCCAGAGGTGATACAGGGTCCGCATGGCCGGCTAGTCTAATCCAAGCGGCGGGGAGGGAACAGGGGTGGCGGGGGCGGGTGCTGTCCTAATTAGGGGCAGAGTGTCCTAATTTGTAAGAGTGATGCATTATTCTCGGCGACGTGGTGCAGTTTTTTCAGCCAACACGCGGAAGAGGCTGGATAGACGCTCAGCCGCTTTGTAGGTCAACTTCTCAAACCAGTTCTTATGTCGCTTCGATGGCTCCGGCAGCCGCGCCCCCCAACGCCTAGCCAGCTCCTCAAGTTCAATCCAGAGTTCTTCATCACCGACTTCCTCTTTTCCGCGACTAGCTATGATAAATGGATATAGCTCCTCAACGTGCCAACAGAAGCGGTGGATTAGAAATCGCTTGATGATCTCTTCATCTACAATCTTCTCAGCAATCGCGATGGCCACTGCTTCGTAAAAAGTCAGGAGGCGTGTTACATAGAGGTTCTGCTTCTGTTCTACGGACAAATCGTCTTCTGGAAATGCGACCTCCCAAGTCGCGCCCGCTTCGCCGGTAGCCACATGCTCGGCGAGTTCACCAACATCCACATTTTTGAGCAAGAGCAGCGTAACCGCCCGGTACTCGAACCTGTACTCACGCTCTCTCTGTACAATAAGAGAGAAAGCAGCGCTTTCTCGGGCGAGTTTTCGATTGACAAACCAACCGACGATCGCAACGACGATCGCTGCGAACGCAGAAAATACGATTGCTGAGGGTGTGAGGTATATTTCTAAAGGCGTGCCTATCTCCCCGGCACGCGCCTGCCGCTATGGCAATTTCGGCCAATTAAACATCGGTTCCTCTACCATGCTGATACTAAACTATACGACTCCATCTTCCTTAACAAGACATTAATTGGGGGCGCGGCGCCTGTGATGCCAATCACACCAACGTGAGTCCCATTAATCTTTGAAATCCCTCCTAATTTGCCCTACACCCTCCCTTGTATGTGAATGACTAGACGGCACAAGGCCAACCGCTTCAAGACGATCCACCAATCTAGCATCTAGTTGCCACGCCCTCTTGACGGACGGGAAGGGAGCCTCTATATAGAAAGGTATGGAGGCACCAATGCGAGACATTCGCCGCGACTTGATGGACCGACTAGAAGAAATATCTAATAGGCGTAAGCAACTAGTCGAAGAACTTGAGATACTAAATGAGCGGGAGGCCATAAACCGCGCGTTCCTTTCTGAGGAAGAGCGCAGATGGCGTGCTTCTGAGCCAAGCTTGCCCAGCCGACCAAAAGAGAGCCGGCTCCGTATTAAATTGGTTACTGGAACGCCCGTGCGCAATTTCATCCTCGAAATGCTTGGCGATGGCAGTCCATGGAGCATCGAGCGACTCAAGGCTGCGGCAGAGGAAAGGGCGCTCTTTAAACCTGAGCAGAAGCCAGGCTGGGCGCTCCAGGGCGCGTTGATGAGCTTAAAAAAGGGGCAGATTATCGAAACTGTAGAGTATGGAGTTTGGAAGCTTGTGAAAAAAGACGCCCCATCAGCGGAAACTGATGAGGCGCCCGATATTGAGGGGAGCGCATAGTGCGGGGCGGGACTTCTAATCTCGTGCCCCGAGGGTGCAAGTCCCTCGCTCTCCACCAGTGGTCGGGGGTCGTCTAAGGGGTAGGATACCCACCATTACAAGTGGGAGACCCAGGTTCAAGCCCTGGCCCCCGAACCACCTTTGAGCCGGGACCGATGGCTGATTGTGACAGCCACCGGCCCCATAGATCAACACTCAGGGACTAGCCCCAAATGCGATCCGGCATCTTCAATATAGCATTTCGGCAAAGGCTTTTCCAGCCTTTCGGTCTGGTCCCTGAGCAACTAAGGGGACCGACCGATGAATGTCCTTCCATTTGATCATCAGATCAAAGTGATCTCGGCATTGACCGAGGGCTGTTCGATCCGCGCGACCGAACGCCTGACGGACACCCACAGGGACACCATCATGCGCCTAGGTGTGCGCATCGGCGAGGGCTGTGCGCGACTCCATAATAGGATGATGCGCGGCCTTCAAGTGCCGATCCTCGAATTCGATGAAGTGTGGGGCTATGTCGGTAAGAAGCAGCGCCGCGTCAAGCTCGGCGAGACGGATAAGGGCGACACCTACACATTCGTTGCACTGGACGCGATCAACAAGACGATCATCGCCTATGTGACCGGCAAGCGGAATGAGGCGACCACACGGGCGTTTGTGAATGATGTTTGGGAGCGGTCATCAACCGACCGCAGATCACGACGGACGGCTTTGCCCCATATATCGAAGCGGTCGCGGAATGTTTCGGCGACGGCGCGGACTTCGCCCAGCTTGTGAAGCACTACGCGGCGGATCATTCGGTTGAGGCGAAGCGCCGATATTCGCCGCCCCATGTAGTCCGCGTAGATCGGCTGGTAGTAAGCGGACGCCCGCGCCACGTCTCAACGTCCTACGTCGAGCGGAGCAATTTGACGCTGCGGATGCAACAGCGCCGGTTCACCCGGTTGACCAACGGCTTCTCCAAGAAGCTGCGGAACCATCGGGCGGCTGTGGCCCTGTACGTCGCCCACTACAATCTGTGCCGTGTCCATGAGACGATCCGCATGACGCCAGCGATGGCGCTTGGCGTGGCAGACCATATCTGGGATGTTGGCGAATTGATCGAAGCAGCGACAGGGCCGGAGCCCGAGGGGCGGCCGGTAGGCCCGTTCCGGGTAATCGATGGCGGGCGTTCGCAATCAGAATGACACTCACCCAAATCGGACTACTGGCTGACATTCTCGGCTTCATCGTCATAGCGGCCCCTAGCCTGTCTTGGAGAAAGACCGGAATTCCCTTCCTCCCCAAGATTGGAGAGTGGCGCTGGTGGATGTATGTGCTTGGGGTGACGCTGGTGATCGTTGGATTCGCTTTGCAACTCTTAGGGACGTGCGATTGAGATTGAATTTGTTTGGTGTCCTAATCTCAGAAGCCACTTGTCCTAATTAGGACAGCACCCGGGGGCGGGCGCCGCCCACATCTTCGACCGCGCGGTAGATCTGCGACAGGCCAAAGCTTCAGCGCGGCCGATCAGGCCGCGTGCGGCGCCACCTCCTCGGCCAGGCGGTCGCCGAGGGCGTCCGCCGCAACCTCCAGGTCATAGCGGGCTTGGAGGTTGAGCCAGAACGCAGCCGTCGTCCCGAAGTAGCGCCCGAGGCGCAAGGCCGTGTCCGCGCTGATGGCGCGCTTTCGCTGCACGATCTCGTTGATCCGGCGCGGGGGCACATGGATGCTCTTGGCAAGCCTGTACTGGCTGAGTTCCATCGGCTTGAGGAACTCCTCAAGCAGAATCTCCCCCGGGTGGATAGGCGGAAAACGGTCGGTCATGGCCCGAGACTACGTCCGGCTCGCAAGGCAACCACGCGCAATTTAGCGCGAGCCAGCTCCCTCAAAGGGTCGGGAACGCCGAGCCGGGGTTGTTATTTCGTGTCCGTCACGGACTCGGCTTCCTTGGCAAGGGCATCGCTCACAAGGGCGTTCAGACTTTTGCCGGCGAGCGCGGCGGCAAGCGCGGCCTTGCGGTGCAACTCCGGGCTGAGGCGGACATTGAACCGACCGGAATAAGGCTTCTCCGGCTCGACGCCGCGCTCGCGGCACACCTCCAGGTAGGTCTCAACCGAAGCCTTGAACTCCTTGCGGAGCTCCTCGGGTGTCTTGCCGTAGAACGTCACCGGCGAGGACAGGTTGACCACGCGACCCGAGAACGTATCGAGGTCCGGGTCGTACTCGATCACGGCGACGTATCCATCCTGCGTCATGGTGGTCATGTGCGTTCCTTTCGCGGCGTGATGCCCATGCCGGCCAACCAATCTCGGAGCGCCGCGACGGCGCCCTTATCCGCGTTTGGACCAGGATGCGGGCGGTGAAACACGGCGGGATGTCGGTCGGGGAAAATCACCGCGACCCGCGAGCCTTTCCGCTCCTCGATCTCGGCGCCGAGGGCCTTTAGAAGCGTCTCGATATCGCGCCATTTGATGTTGGCCCTGACCGGATGGGCAAAGATGGCCTCGAGCGTTTTGCGATGTTTGGCTCTCACCGCTGTTTGGCTTTAAATGTGGGAACAGTACCGAATTTCGGTACCATCATCAAGACTCGATCACGGTGGTGCCGGCGAGCACGGTGTCGTCAGGCTCGATGAGCACCGGCACCTCGCCCGCCGGGTTGAGGGCGAGAAACGCCTCCCGGCGCTCCCAAACCTTCTCGACCTTGAGGTCGAATTCCAGGCTCTTTTCCTCGAGGATGATCCGGACCTTGCGCGAGCCAAGCGACAGCCAGAGGTGATACAGGGTCCGCGTGGCCGGCTAGTCTATGCCGTCTCAGGTTTGGGCCAAGGCCGTCCGAGGCGCGCGCCGGCCTACTCCGCCGCGCCGACGGCGACCGCCTCGCGGGTCAAGGGGTGCTCGAGGCGGTCGAGCATCTCCTTCGGGACCACCTGCCAGAACTTGGCCACCTCGCGGTCCCAGTCGTTCAAGAGGCGCTCGGCGAAGGCCGACTGGGTGGCCTCGAGGTGCTCGGCGATTAGCTCGCGCACGAGGCTTTCCCAATGGGGCGTCTCGATGCGCTGGGCGACGACGGTGTCGTCATTGATATGGGCCTCGAAGACGCCGTCCGAGTCATAGACGAAGGCCATGCCCCCGGTCATCCCGGCGGCGAAGTTGTCGCCGATGGGACCCAGGATCACGGCGAGGCCGCCGGTCATGTATTCGCAGCCGTTGTCGCCGCAGCCCTCGACCACCGCGTGCGCCCCCGAGTTGCGCACGCAGAAGCGCTCGCCCGCCTGGCCGGCGGCGAACAGCTTGCCCGCCGTCGCCCCGTAAAGGACCGTGTTGCCGATGATGACGTTCTCATTCGTGGCGAGCCGGCTCGCCGTCATCGGGCGCAGGATGATGACGGCGCCGGAAAGCCCCTTGCCGACATAGTCGTTGGCGTCCCCGAACACCTCGAGCTCCAGTCCCTGGACCGCGAACGCGCCCAGGGACTGGCCGGCCGAGCCCCTGAGCCTGACGGTGAGATGGCCGGGGTCCAAGCCGGTCATGCCGAAGCGCCGGGTGATCATGGACGACAGGCGCGCACCGATGGTCCGGTGGGTATTGCGGATGTTGTAGGTGAGCTGCATTTTCTCGCCGGCCTCGAACAACGGCCGGGCGTCCTCGATCATCTTGGCGTCGAGAGTATCGGGCACCGGGTTGGGTCCTTCGAGCGTGCAGTAGCGCGCGTGCTCCCCCGGATCGGGCTGGGCCAGGAGCGGGTTGAGGTCGAGGTCGTCCAGATGTTCCGAGCCGCGGCTCACCTGGAACAGGAGCTCGGTGCGGCCGATGATCTCGTTCAGGGACCGGGCGCCCAGCGAGGCCAGGAGCTCGCGGACCTCCTCGGCCATGAAGCTGAACAGGTTCACGACCTTCTCCGGCGTGCCCGTGAACTTGGCCCTGAGCTCCGGGTCCTGGGTACAGACGCCGACCGGGCAGGTATTGCTGTGGCACTGGCGTACCAGGATGCAGCCCATGGCCACCAGCGAGGCGGTGCCGATGCCGAACTCCTCGGCCCCCAGCATGGCGGCGATGACCACGTCGCGGCCGGTCTTGATGCCGCCGTCGACCCTGAGCTTCACCCGATGGCGCAGGCGGTTCAAGAGGAGCACCTGATGCACCTCGCTCAAGCCCATCTCCCAGGGCACGCCGGCGAACTTGATGCCCGACTGGGGGCTGGCCCCGGTGCCGCCCGAATGGCCCGAGACCAGGATTACGTCGGCCTTGGCCTTGGCCACGCCGGCGGCGATGGTGCCGATGCCGGTGCGCGCCACCAGCTTGACCGAGACCTGGGCGTCGGGATTGATCTGCTTGAGGTCGTAGATGAGCTGGGCCAGGTCCTCGATCGAGTAAATGTCGTGGTGGGGCGGCGGTGAGATCAGCGACACCCCCGGCGTCGCGTGTCTGAGCCGGGCGATTTCGGCCGTCACCTTGAAGCCGGGGAGTTGCCCTCCCTCGCCGGGCTTGGAGCCCTGGGCGATCTTGATTTCGATCTCGCGGCAGTTGTTGAGGTACTCGGCGGTCACGCCGAAGCGGGCCGAGGCTATTTGTTTGATGGTTGAGTTGGCATTGTCGCCGCCCGGCCCGGGTTTGAAACGCTCCGCGCCTTCGCCGCCCTCGCCGCAGCTCGAGCTGGCGCCGATGCGGTTCATGGCGATGGCCAGGGTCTCGTGCGCCTCTACGCTGAGCGCGCCGTAGGACATGCCCGGCGACATGAAGCGCTTGCGGATCTCGGTGATCGACTCGATCTCGTCGACGGAGACCGGGGCTTGGTTGGGTTCGAACTCCCACAGGTCGCGGAGGTGGATCGGCGGCAGTTGCCGGGTCCCCTCGCTGTACTTCTTGTAGGTGGCGTAAGAGTCGCTCGCCACCGCGGCCTGCAGGGTGTGGATGAGCTCGCCCTCGAAGGCGTGGGCCTCGCCGCCCCGCCGATTGCGGTAGAAGCCGCCGACGGGCAGCGCCGTGAAGTCCTCCGAGTAGGCGCGCTCGTGCATCTCCCGCACCTTGCGCTGGATGCCGGAAAGGCCGATCCCGGAAATCCTGGCCGGCATGCCGGGGAAGAACTCGCCGACCAGCGAACGGGACAGGCCCACGGCCTCGAAGTTGTAGCCGCCGCGATAGGAGCTGATGACCGAGATGCCCATCTTGGACATGATCTTCAGGAGCGCGTTGTCGACCGCCTTCTTGAAGGCCTGGACGCACTCCTTCAACGTGGTGCCCGGGAACAGGGCGCGGCTGTGGCGGTCGGCGATGGTCTCCTGGGCGAGATAGGCGTTGACCGTGGTGGCGCCGACCCCGATGAGCACCGCGAAGTAATGCACATCCAGGCATTCGGCCGAGCGCACGTTGAGCGAGATGAAAGTCCTCAAATGCTGGCGCACCAGATGGCTGTGCACCCCGCCGGTCGCCAGGATCATGGGAGTCGGCACGCGCCCGGGGCCCATTTTCTCGTCGCTCAGGATGACGTGAACGCAGCCCCCTCTGACGGCGTCCTCCGACTCGCGCTGGATTCGGTCGAGCGCGTCCTTGAGCGCCGTCTCGCCGGCCTCCGGGTCGAAGGTGCAGTCGATTTCGACCGCCGTGACTCCCATGTAGACGCGCATGGCCTGGAACTCGGCGTTGGATAAGACCGGCGAGTCGAGCTGGAGGAGCCGGCACTGGCTCTCGTCCTCGTCCAGGATGTTGCCGAGGTTGCCGAGCCGGGTCTTGAGCGACATGGCCCGCCTTTCGCGCAGGGAATCGATCGGCGGGTTGGTCACTTGGCTGAAATTCTGGCGGAAGAAGTGATGGAGGCCCCGGTAGTGCTCCGAGAGCACCGCGATCGGGGTGTCGTCGCCCATGGAGCCGATCGGCTCGGCGGCGTCCGCGCCCATCGGATGGAGGATGTATTCGAGGTCCTGCATGGTCCAGCCGACCGCACACTGACGGCGGCGCAGCTCGTCGCGGCTGAGGCCGACCGGCTCCTCGGCGTCGGTCTCGATCAGGTGGTCGAGGATGGTGGTGTTCTCGATCCACTTGCCGAAGGGCTGGCGGGCGGCGAGCATGTCCTTGAGCTCGCGGTCGCGGTATAGCCGGCCGGCCTCGAGGTCGACGGCGATCATCTGACCGGGGCCGACCCGGCCTTTCTCCACCACGCCGGCCTCCGCGACCTGCACCATGCCGGTCTCGGAGCCGACGATCAAAAGCCCGTCTTGCGTGACGGTATAGCGCATGGGGCGCAGGCCGTTGCGGTCCATTCCGGCCAGCACCCATATCCCGCCGAAGGCGGTGATCGCGGCGGGGCCGTCCCAGGGCTCCATCACCGCGTTGCAATAAGCGTAAAGACTCTGGTGAGCCTCGGGCATGGCCTTGCGGTTGCTCCAGGCCTCCGGGAGCAGCATCGACTTGACCATCGGCAGCGAACGCCCGGCGTGCACCATGAGCTCGAACACCGCATCCAGCGCCGCCGAGTCGGAACTGCCGGCCTGGATCAGCGGGGAGAGATCGGCGAGATGGTCGCCGAAAGCCTCGTGGGCCATGCGTGGCTCGTGGCTCTTCATCCAGTTGACGTTGCCCTTGAGGGTGTTGATCTCGCCGTTGTGGGCGGTGACCCGGAAGGGCTGGGCCATCCGCCAATTCGGGAAGGTGTTGGTCGAGTAGCGCTGGTGGTAGATGGCGAAGTTGGAGATGAACCGCTCTTCCAGGAGGTCGGGGTAGAAGGCGCTCAACTGCTCGGCCAGGAACATCCCCTTGTAAATCACCGAGCGGCAGCTCAAGGAGCTGATGTAGAAATCGCTGATGTGCTCATCGAGGACCTGGTTCTCGATCCGGCGGCGGATGATGTAGAGGTCGGTCTCGAACTTGGCATCGCTGACACCGCGGTTGTTGGCGATCATGATCTGCTCGATCTCGGGCCGGGTGGCGTTGGCCTTTTCGCCGACCACCTCGACGTTCACCGGCACCTGGCGCCAGCCATAGATGGTATGGCCGAACCTCAGCACTTCCGATTCGGCGATGCAGCGGCAGCGCTCCTGGGCCTCGAAGTCGGTCTTGGGCAGGAACACCATGCCCACGGCGAGCCGGCCCGGACCCGGCTCGTGACCGGTACGGCGCACGTGCTCCTTGAAGAAGTCCTGGGGGATCTGCAGGTGGATGCCGGCGCCGTCACCGGTCTTGCCGTCCGCGTCCACCGCCCCGCGGTGCCACAGCGCCTTGAGGGCCTCGATGCCGGCCTCGACCACGCTGCGCCGCGGCTTGCCGTCGATGGCGGCGACCAGGCCCACGCCGCAGCTCGCGTGCTCCTCGCTCGGATCGTAGAGCCCGTGCCGGGCGAGGTGCCGGGCATTCGCCCGCCACTCGGCGACGAACCGCTCGCCTGTGCCGCGCTGGCCTTGATCCACGGCGAGGCCCTCCTAAGAAGCCATGGCGAGCGGCGCCTCGGCCTTCGCCTTGAGATAGGCGTCCATGCTTTGGGCCGCGTCGCGCCCGTCGCGGATCGCCCAGACCACCAGCGAGGCGCCGCGGATGATGTCGCCCGCGGCAAAGACGCCGTCGATATTGGTCATCCTGGTCTTGGGGTCGACCTTGATGGTGCCCCGGGGGGTGACCTCGAGCTCCGGGCAGCCGAACATGCCCGGAATGTCCTCGGGGTCGAAGCCGAGCGCCTTCATCACCAGGTCGGCATCGAGGGTGAAGCTCGATCCCTGGATCGGCTCCGGCGTCTGCCGGCCCGTCGCGTCGGGAAGGCCGAGACGCGTGCGCACGGCGCGCACGGCGCTGACCGCGCCATTGCCCAGGAAGGCCTCGGGCGCCGACAGCCACACGAACTCGACACCCTCCTCCTCGGCGTGGCTCACCTCGCGCCGGGAGCCCGGCATGTTGGCCCGGTTGCGCCGGTACAGGCATTTCACCGACTTGGCGCCCTGGCGCACGGCGGTGCGCACGCAGTCCATCGCGGTGTCGCCGCCGCCGACCACCACCACATGCTTGCCGGCGGCGTTGAGCGTACCGTTATCGAACTCGGGTACGTGATCGCCGAGCACGTGGCGGTCGCTGGCGGTCAGATAGGTCATGGCGGTGACAATGTTGGAAAGCCCGATGCCGGGGGCCGCCATGTCGCGCTCGGCATAGGCGCCGGTGGCGATAAGCACCGCCTCATGCCGCTCGCGCAGGTCCTCGAGGGTCGCCTCGGCTCCGACCTCGAAATTCCGGTGGTAGATGACGCCGCCCCCTTCCTCCAAGAGCTTGGTGCGGCGCTCGACGACCGGCTTCTCGAGCTTGAAATTGGGGATGCCATAGATGAGCAAACCGCCCATCCGGTCGTAACGGTCGTAGACATGGACTTGGTAGCCCTTGCGTCGGAGCTCCTCGGCGGTGGCAAGCCCGGCCGGACCGCCGCCGATGATGCCGACCGACTGGTCGAGTTCGCGCGGCGGCCTGGGCGGCTTGACCCAACCCTTATCCCAGGCGGTATCGGTGATGTATTTCTCGACCGCGCCGATGGTCACCGTCCCATGACCCGCCTGCTCGATCACGCAGTTGCCTTCGCACAGCCGGTCCTGGGGACAGATGCGACCACAGATCTCGGGCATGTTGTTGGTCGCCGAAGCCATCTCATAGGCCTCCTCGAGGCGACCCTCGGCGGTGAGCATCAACCAGTCCGGAATGTTGTTGTGAAGCGGACAGTGGATCTGGCAGAAGGGCACGCCGCATTGGGAGCAGCGCCCGGCTTGCTCCGCCGCCGCCTGGGTCTCGTACGCGCCAAAGATTTCCCGGAAGTCACTGCGCCGCACCGCCGCGTCGCGCTTGTCCGGCATCTGCTTTTCGACGGTGATGAATTTGAGCAGGTTCTCCGTCATGGATCGCTCTCTGGCAGGGCTTGTGCGGTCTTGCGCGGCACCGGTCGGGTATTGCCCTGAGCTTGTCGGCGGCTCTTAAGAGGCCGCCCGCGCCGGCGCCGAGGGGGCCGAATTCACATGATCATGATAAGATTCGCATAATAAGGCGATCGGCGGTCAAAGCGAGGAAA
This sequence comes from Pseudomonadota bacterium, assembly GCA_022571365.1. GTDB lineage: Bacteria > Pseudomonadota > Alphaproteobacteria > JACZXZ01. The sequence continues at coordinate 11,710 of JACZXZ010000029.1, forward strand.
ATCGGACAATAATGTCAGTATATGTGACCTTAAAATAATGGGTTTCCCTTTTCAAGGATGCTGTTTTAGGGAAACTGCCATTCTACCGTAATAATTGAGCCTGAATTGGAACTATTTGCCTCTTGGGCGTCCGGAAAGGCGATGCTATAAGCCGCGTCGGCGCCTGTTCAGGCCAGCCGCCGACCGCCCAGGACTTCAGGGGACACTCCTTTGACCCTGCTCCACATCACGATCCTGGCCCTCATCCAGGGCATTACCGAATTTCTGCCCATCAGCTCCCAGGCCCATTTGATTTTGGTGCCGGTACTCACCGGATGGCAGGACCAGGGGCTCATCATCGACGTTGCCGTCCACGTCGGCACTTTAGGCGCGGTTGCCCTCTATTTCCGCCGTGACCTGTGGCTGATGCTGGTCGCCGTTGCGCGCCTGATCATCGGACAAAGCAGCCCAGGAACGAAGCTTGTGGTCAATCTGGCGGTCGCCACCGTGCCGGTGTTGGTGGCCGGCTATCTGGTCCAGCGCTATGCGGGGGACAGCCTGCGCAGCCCCGCCTTGATCGGCTGGACGACGCTCGGCTTTGGGGTCCTGCTGTACGCTGCAGACCGGCTGAGCTTGACGATTCGCCGTATCGAGCACATGAAGCTCGGCGCCGCCCTGGCGATCGGCCTGGCGCAGGCGCTCGCCCTTGTCCCCGGCACCAGCCGCAGCGGCATCACCATGACCGCGGCCAGGTTGTCAGGCTTCGAGCGGCCCGAGGCGGCCCGCTTCTCCATGCTGCTCTCGATCCCGGTGATCCTCGGCGCCGGCGTGCTGTCGGGATTGGAGCTCTACGAGGTCGCCGACGCCCGGCTCACGGCCACCGCCGCGGTCGCGGCGGCGCTGGCGTTTGGCGCCGCGCTCGCGGCGATCGCGCTGCTCATGCGCTGGCTTCGCTCGGCGACCTTCACACCGTTCGTGGTCTACCGGGTGTTGCTGGGGATCGGGCTCCTGGTCTGGGTTTATTTCGACCGGATCGGGCCGATTTTCCTCCAGCTGTGGGCGGGAATCGGGCTCCTGTCCTAGGTTTTACCCCTAGGCCTGGCGCTCGGCGCTCCAGCGGCCATGGGGGCGGAAGCGGTCCATATAGGTCGGCAGGATGACCTCGGCCGCGGTCGGCTCAATGCCGAGGTCGGCGAGCGTCAGCGCGTCGTCTGGGACCACGTTGTCGGATTTAAGCAGTCTCACCTGGTCGCGGGTCAGGGGTGGTTTGGGTAGAAGCCCAAGAAACGCCGCCTGAATTTCGGCGACGAAGAAGGGCACCGGCACCAGAAACCGCCGGCGCCCGATTTCCCGGAGCACGAGCTCCATCAGCGCCTTGAAGCTATAGAGCCTGGGCCCACCCAGCTGATAGGTCTTGCCCTGGGTCGCCGGGTCCCCCAGGATCTTCATGATCGCTTCGGCCACGTCGCCGACATAGACCGGCTGAAACTTGGTGCCGCCCCCGCCGTAGAGCTCCAGCCGCGGTGCGCCCGCGCCGGACAGCACCAGCTTCGGCGGGCCGCAGCCGAAGACGGGAAGGGCCGGCAGGAGCCGCGCCAGCGCCGCGAACCGATTGAAGAAGTCGTCCTCCGGCCCGAACACCACCGAGGGCCGGACGATGGTCGCCTCCGGGAACGCCTTGAGCACCGCCGCCTCGCCCGCGGCCTTGGAGCGGGCGTAGGCCGAGGGCGCGTGCGGGCCGGCCCCGATCGCCGAGACCTGGACCAGCCGCTCGACACCCGCCGCCCGGGCCGCCTGGGCGACGCGCTCGGCGCCCCGGTAATGGATGTCGGCGAAACCGTGATGCCGGGTCTCATAGAGGATGCCGACCAGGTTGATGACGGCCTGCGATCCAGCCACGGCCGCCGAGACCCGCGCTTCGTCTCGGAGATCGGCGCGCATCGGCACGATCTGCCCGACATCGCCCATGGGTTTGAGAAACAGGGCGCGCTCCGGGTCGCGGACGGCCACGCGGACCGTCGCGCCGTCCGCCGCCAGGCGTTGAACCAGATGGCGTCCGATGAACCCCGATCCGCCGAAAACGGTGACGCGGCGGTGTGCCATAGACCCCTCCTTCAAAGTCGTCTTACGGCGATGCCCCGGTGCGGCACCATGGCGCGCTCTTCTAAAGGCGCTTACCGGTCGTGCATGATAATACCGCAGTTGTGGCGTGCGTCAGCAAAAGCCCGTTGACATTGATCTTCCAGGACGCTACCCACACAGCCGTCGGGGGGCCCAGGTGGCGGAATTGGTAGACGCGCAGGTTTCAGGTACCTGTGGGGGCAACCCCGTGGAAGTTCGAGTCTTCTCCTGGGCACCATGCCCCATCTGCCCCTCGGTTGCCCGGCCCGATCGCCGGTGATTCGGGTTTTTGGCGCGCGCTAGTGGCTATCAAACTCTATCAGGGGGATCTGCCCGCTGGCCTCGATTTCGGCGAGTGTGTCGCCGTCGATTGCGAGACCATGGGCCTGAATCCCCATCGCGACCGGCTGTGTCTGATTCAGCTCTCGGCCGGCGATGGCAACGGCCACCTCGTTCAGTTCACGGGCGACAACTACGACGCGCCCCGGCTCAAGGCATTGCTGACCGATCCCAAGGCCACCAAGCTGTTCCATTTCGCCCGCTTCGACATCGCCGTCATCCGTCACAATCTCGGGGTCGCCTGCGCGCCGGTGTATTGCACCAAGATCGCCTCGAAACTCACGCGCACCTTCACCGATCGCCACGGCCTCAAGGACCTGTGCCGGGACCTGCTGGGAGTCGAGATTTCCAAGCAGCAGCAAAGCTCGGACTGGGGGGCCGAGAAGTTGACGGCGGACCAGCTGCGCTATGCCGCGAATGACGTGAACCACCTGCACGCGCTTAAGGAGCGTCTCGATGCCCTGCTCGTGCGCGAGGGCCGCGTCGCGTTGGCCGAGGCCTGCTTCGACTTCCTTCCATACCGGGCCGGACTCGACCTCGCCGGCTGGGCCGACGAAGATATCTTCGAGCACTGAACTCCTCTCTCAAGACGCCGATCATTTGACCTTTTTCAAGCCCGCGGGCATACTCCGGCCGTCACATCTCATACGATTTGCTTGCGGCCTGGTCGTTCGGCGGCGGCGAGGTATGTCCGCGCCGGCGGCGGTTTTCGAGGCAACGGCCCCGGTCCAATGGAGCCTGTGACCAAACCTGATTCTTCCGACGCCGATCTGCAAGTGCTCGAGCGGGTGCTGCGGCTCGAGGCCCAAGGCATTCTTAGACTCGCGGAGTCCCTGAGCGGGCGTTTCAGCCAAGCGCTTGATCTCTTGTGCGGCGTCGCCGGCTCCGGCCGCGTCGTCGTCACCGGCATAGGGAAGAGCGGGCATATCGCGCGCAAGGTGGCGGCCACCTTGGCGTCCACCGGCACGCCTGCCCTGTTCGTCCATCCCGCCGAGGCGAGCCACGGCGATCTCGGCATGATCACGCCGTCGGACGTGGTCGTCGCCTTTTCAAATTCAGGCGAAACACCGGAGCTCTCCGATCTCGTTTCCTATACCCGGCGATTGGCCATTTCCCTCATCGCCATCACCGGCCGGGCCGATGGTGCGCTCGCGGAGGCGGCCGATGTCGCGCTGGTTCTCCCGCCCAGTGAGGAGGCCTGCCCGATGGGAATCTCGGCCACGACTTCGACCACGGTCATGCTCGCCCTCGGCGACGCCATTGCGGTGGCCCTGTTCGAGCGCAAGGGGGCGGTGACTGATGACTTACGCGTGTTTCACCCCGGCGGCCAGATCGGCCGCAAATTGCTGCGCGTCGTGGACATCATGCATGGCGGCGAGGAATTGCCGCTTATCGGGCCCGACACGTCGATGTCCGATGCGCTCTTGGTCATGACCACCAAGCGTTTCGGCTGCGTCGGCATTGTCGAGGGGGAGGATCGGCTGGCCGGAATCATTACCGACGGCGATCTCCGACGCCACATGAATCCGGATCTCTTGCGGCAGACGGCCGTCGAGGTGATGACCCGCGGACCCAAAACGATTGGCCCTAAGGCCTTTGCCGCCGAGGCGCTCAGGCTGATGAACGCGCGCGCCATCACCAGCCTGTTCGTGGTCGAGGCTGACAGGCCGATCGGCATCGTCCACATTCACGACTGCCTGCGCGCCGGCGTCGCCTGAGGTCATGAGCTCGTAAGTGGTGGAATCCTCGCGCATCGAAACGGCAGGAGCGGTGGCGGCGAACGCTGCCTCCGCGGTCGGCATGGGTCCCGCGCCCAGGCGCATCGGCACTGGCTACAGCCAATTCGTCGGGCTGATGAAGCTGGTGTTGCCGATCATCGCGGCGATCCTCATTGCCCTGGTCGTGATATGGCCGAAGCTGCAACCGATCGAGGAGGGTTTCCGTATCGGGATATCGAGCATCAGTCCCGAGGAGGCCGAGAACCTGTACATGATGAACGCCCGCTACATGGGCCTCGACGAGCGCAACCAGCCCTTTATGATCACCGCCGAGGCCGCCACCCAGGCAAGTCCTGAGAGCGACCTCGTCGTGCTTGAGCTGCCGAAGGCGGACATCATCCTTGCCGACGGCGTGTGGCTGGCGCTTGCGGCTGAATCCGGCGTGTTCCACCGGACCGATCAGACCCTTGACCTCCTGGGCTCGGTCAATATTTTCCACGACGCCGGTTACGAATTCCGGACCCCGTCCGCCCATGTCGACCTGTCCGCCGGCACCGCCCAAGGCAACGATCCGGTGGTGGGACAAGGACCGTTCGGCATCCTCCGCGCCGAGGGTTTCCGCCTCTTCGACGGGGGCGCGCGGATTCTGTTTACCGGCAAAGCCCGGCTGGTCCTCTATTCCGGCTTCGAACAGCTTGACTGATGACGGCTCGCGCCACCTCCAGCGGGAGTGTCCCATTCGTTCTGGGCGCCGTTCTTTGCCTGGCGGCGTGGCTCGGCGGCGATCCGGGGAACGGCTCTCTGGCGCCGGCGGCGATGGCCCAGGGTTTCTCCCTATCCGGAGGCGACTCCGACGCGCCGATCGCGATCGAAGCCGAGCAGGGCATCGAATGGCAGCGGGAAAAGCAGGTCTACATCGCCCGCGGCAACGCCCGAGCATCGCGCGGCGACGTCACCGTGTACGCCGACTCGCTGACCGCGCATTACCGTTCCGACCCCGGCGGCGGCACCGAGATCTGGCGCCTTGAAGCCAACGGCAACGTGCGCATCACTTCGCCGACGGAGACCGCCTATGGGGATAAGGGCATCTACGACGCTGACAGCGGCGTGCTCGTGCTGACCGGACGGATCGTCCGGCTGGAAACGCCGACGGAGGAGATCACCGCCCGCCAAAGCCTGGAATATTGGGAGGAGAAGCGAATGGCGGTGGCCCGCGGCGAGGCCGTTGCGGTGCGCGCGGACGAGCGACTGCGCGCCGACGTGTTGGTGGCCTATTTCCGCGAAGGCGAGGGGGGCGAGCTTGAAATGTACCGCCTCGAGGCCTTCCGCGACGTGCACGTTTCGACGCCGACCGAGATCCTGCGCGCCGACTATGGCAACTACGACATCGAAAGCAGTATCGTAACCCTGACCGGATCGGTTAAGATCACCCGCTGCAACACCCAGTTGAACGGTGAGTACGCGGAAATGAATTTGAACACCGGTGTGAGCCGGTTGCTGAGCGGTCCGGGGACAGAGGGCGGTCAGCCGGTGCAGGGTCTGTTCCTGCTCCAGGATCAGTCCGAGGTCTCGGCGCCAGGAAGACCCGCAGGCTGCGAGGGCCAGCCGGCAAGCTAGGGCCGGTGCTTCGCCATGGCAGATCCGATCCCACACCCGGCCGGCAATGACCCGGAAGGAGCCCAGCGGGCGCCGCGCCTGGTCGCCGACAACCCCGGCCTCGGCGCGTTTAATCTGAGCAAGCGGTTCGGGAAGCGGCCGGTGCTGCGCGACGTGAGTCTTTGGATCCAGCGCGGTGAAGTGGTTGGACTGTTGGGCCCCAACGGCGCCGGCAAGACCACCTGCTTCTATATCATCACGGGTCTCATTACGGCCGACCAGGGCACCATCAGCCTCGACGGCCAGGACATCACCGACCTGCCGATGTACCGTCGCGCCCGCCACGGCATCGGCTATCTGCCGCAAGAGCCGTCGATCTTTCGCGGTCTCACCGTGGAGAACAACATCCGCGCGGTGCTGGAGGTGGTGGAGCCCGAGCGCGAGGTGCGGGAGGCGATCCTGGATGAGCTGCTTGCGGAGTTTTCCATCACTCACTTGAGGCGGACTCCGGCGCTTGCGCTCTCCGGCGGCGAGCGCCGGCGGGTCGAAATCGCCCGCGCGCTCTCATCGCGGCCCCACTTCATGCTGCTGGACGAGCCGCTCGCGGGCATCGATCCGATCGCCCTGGGCGACATTCGCGAGCTGATAACCCATCTCAGGGACCGCGGCATCGGGGTGCTCATCACCGACCACAATGTGCGCGAGACCTTGGAAATCGTCGACCGCGCCTACATTCTCCACAACGGCATGGTGCTGATGGAAGGCGTGCCGGCGGAGATTGTCGCGCACGAGGATGTGCGACGCTTTTACCTGGGCGAAAGATTTCGTCTGTAAATCAAGACGCCTCTTGGAACACGGACTTGCAAATGGCGCTTAGTCTGCGGTTGGACCTCAGACAGACTCAGTCGCTTGTCATGACGCCGCAGTTGCAGCAGGCGGTCAAGCTGCTGCAGCTGTGCCATCAAGAACTGGCGCTGTATGTCGAGCGCGAGATCGAGCAGAACCCTCTGCTCGAACGGGATGAGCCTGATCGCGAGGAGGAACCGAAGGCGGTCGGCGGAACCGAGCTCGACAGGGATGGGGATAGGGATGGGGATCAGGACGAGACCGAGCCGGCGGCTCCCGACACCTTCGAGATCACCGAGACCGGGACGCTCTCGGCTCGCGAGGACGCCATTCTAGACACCGATTATGACAATCTGTGGCATACCGAGGATGCGAACCGTGGCTTCGGCGAGGCCGGTCTTTCGTTCGCCAACTGGGGAGTCGGCGGACGGTCCAATTTCCCGGACAGCAACATCGATCTCGAGCAAACCGTCGCCCGCGAGGCGAACTTAAGGGACCATTTGCTCGGCCAGCTCAACGTCGACATCGCCGATCCCGTGGACCGCATCATCGGCCTTCACCTGATCGATTTGCTTGACGAGGCCGGCTATCTGATCGGCGATCTCGCGAGCATCGCGAGCCTGTTGGACTGCGATGTGGCGCGGGTCGAGGCGACGCTCGAGAGGCTTCAGCGGTTCGACCCGCCGGGCATCTTCGCCCGGGGTCTCGCCGAGTGTCTGGCCCTGCAGCTTAGGGACCAGAACCGCCTGGATGGGGCGATGCAGGCGCTCTTGGACCACCTCGACCTGTTGGCCCGCCACGATTCGGGCGCGCTCAAGAAAACCTTGGCAGTCGACGCGCGCGTGCTGGCCAAGATGGTGGCCGAGATCAGGTCGCTCGATCCCAAGCCCGGCCTTGCCTTTGAGCTCACCATCGCGCAACCGGTCACGCCCGACGTCCTCATGCGTCCCCAGGCCGACGGCGGCTGGCTGGTGGAGGTCAACAACGAGACCCTGCCCCTGGTGCTCGTCAACATCCCTTACCATGCTCGCGTCAGCCGGGAAGCGCGCCGCAGGGAGGAGAAGGCTTACATCGCCGAGCGCTTCCAGGCGGCCAACTGGCTCGTGAAAGCGCTGCACCAGCGTGCCAACACCATCCTCAAGGTGGCAACCGAGATCGTGCGCCAGCAGGGTGCCTTCTTCGTCCGCGGCGTACAGCATTTGAAACCCCTGGTGCTGCACGATATCGCCGAAGCGATCGGCATGCACGAGAGCACGGTCAGCCGGGTCACGAACAACAAGTACATGGCGACGCCGCGCGGCATCTACGAACTCAAATATTTCTTCACCCCGGCGATCCCGAGCTCCGTGGGCGGCGACTCCCACTCGGCCGAGGCGGTGCGCTTCCGCATCAAGACCCTGATCGATGAGGAGTCGGCGGATGGGGTTCTTTCGGACGACAAAATCGTCGGCATTCTCGACCAAGAAGGCATCCATATCGCCCGCCGGACGGTGGCCAAATACCGCGAAGCGATGCGCATTCCGTCCTCGGTCCAGCGCCGGCGCGAGAAGGCTGTAGGGGTCTGAACCACTCCTGTGTGGGAGTCGCCGGAGGCTCTATATTGACTCGCCCAACCCGCCCATCTATGGTGCCGCCGCTTTCGGCCGCCCCGCTATGGCACCGGGGAGCCAGGTCTTTTAAACCCAGTTAAGTTCAGGCAGTCCCTGTCCATGCAGCTTTCCATTACAGGCAAGCAGCTCGACGTGGGCAGCGCCCTTCGCAGTCACGTCGAGAGCGTTCTCGCGTCCACTGTCGACAAATACTTTGGGAACGCCATCGAGGCCACGGTGGTCTTCTCGCGCGAGGGCCATCGGTTCCGCGCCGACATTTCCGCCCATGTCGGACGCGGCATCCTGATCCAAAGCCATGCCGAAGCGGGCGATTCTCGGGCCGCCTTTGAGGCGGCCTGCGAACGTATGGGCAAACAATTGCGGCGTCACAAGCGCCGCCTGCGCACCCACCACAAGGCGAAAAGCGGCGAAGGCAAAAGCCCGCCCGCCCGTCAATACATAATCGCCGGCCCAAGCGGGAACAGACTCGGCGCGCGCGCGTCGGACCCTATCGCTCCGATGATCGTCGCCCGGGATCGCCGCCGAGATTGACATGGCCACGATTGGCGAAGCGGTCATGCGGATGGATCTGGCTGATCTGCTGGCTATGATGTCCCGCAACCGCGTCCATGGCGGTCCCGACATAGTCTACCATCGGCCCGACGGCAGCATCGGCCGGGTCGCTCCCGAGGGCGGTGCCGAGACGACCCGATAAGCGTGAAAACCGGCATGGAACTCACCGAGCTGATTAGCCCTGAGGGCGTCATCCCCAACTTGCGGGTCGCGAGCAAGAAGCAAGCGCTCCAGGAGCTCGCCAAGTGCGCCGCCGATCTTACCGGGCTCGATGAGCGGGTCATATTCGATGTCTTGCTCGAACGCGAACGGCTCGGAACCACCGGGATCGGCAACGGCATCGCCATCCCACACGCCAAGCCGCCGAACCTCGACCGCCTTTATGGACTTTTCGCCAGGCTCGAAAAACCGATCAATTTCGATTCCCTCGACGGTCAGCCGGTCGACCTCATATTCCTGCTGCTCGCGCCCGAAGGCGCCGGTGCCGACCATCTCAAGGCCCTGGCGCGGGTGTCGCGGTTGCTGCGCAACCAGAGGATATGCGAGCAGCTGCGCCGCTCGAAGGACGCCGAGACGCTCTACGCGCGATTGATGGATTCGGAGGCAAGCCGCGCCGCCTGAGCCCGGCCGGGCAGCAGGACAATGCGGTGGCGTAGATAAGCTGAGCCCGGCCGGGCAGCAGGACAATGCGGTGGCGTAGATAAGCTGACAAAGGCAAGCGAGCGCTCGCGGACCCGGCCAACAGCCCGCTTCTTACCCGCTTCCTCCGCTTCCTTCTTTACGTTCTCCTTACCTTACTTCACGTTCCCTACTTTACGTTCCCCCGCTTCCTTAAACTTTGCGGCTTACCGCGAGATGTGGAAGCAGTGGTGCCGCAAGGCGGAAACTAAAGGAACGAGCCGGACGGTTCGTTCCTTGCTTTACGGCTCGGCCTCGCTTTCCGCTCCGGTCCGGTTGGCGATCCGGCCGGGCGTTCGCCGCGCCCGCGTTGGCGCCGGCGTCGGCATCGCGCGATCGAGGCCAATCGTCGCCTTTAAGCGTCGTCGCCGTCTTGCCGAATATGGCCGGAGAGATCCTTGATGGTCGGGTCCCTGCCGCACAGCGGGCAGGCCGGGTCGCGTTTCACGTTGATCCGGTGGAACGTCGCCGCAAGCGCGTCGTAGATCAACAGCGAGCCGGACAGGCTCTCGCCGATGCCGAGCAGCTCCTTCAGGGCCTCGGTCGCCTGAATCGAGCCGACCACGCCGGCCAGCGCGCCCAGAATCCCGGCCTGCTCGCATCTTGGGACGAGGTCGGGCGGCGGCGGCTCGGGGAAGATGCAGCGATAACATGGGTGGTTTCCCTCAAGCCAGGACTTGAAGGTGGAAATCTGACCCTCGAAGCGCAGCAGGGCGCCGGATACGAGCGGCCGCCGGGCCAGGTGGCAGGCGTCGTTCAGCAGATATCGGGTATCGAAATTGTCACTGCCGTCGGCGATCAGGTCGTAGTCCCGGATGATCGCCCGCGCGTTTTCCTCCGTAAGCCGCGTCTCGTAGGGAATCAGGCGCACCTCGGGGTTGACCTCGGCCACGGTCTTCTTGGCGCTCAAGACCTTGGCCATACCGATGCTCGCGGTCGAGTGGACGATTTGGCGTTGCAGGTTGGAGAGCTCGACCACGTCGTCGTCGACGATGCCCAGGGTGCCGACCCCGGCGGCCGCCAGGTACATCAAAAGGGGCGAGCCGAGTCCGCCGGCGCCGATCACCAGGACCTTGGAGGCGAGCAGCTTCGCCTGGCCCTCTTCACCGACCTCGTCGAGGATGATGTGCCGGGCGTAGCGAAACAGTTGTTGGTCGTTGAATTCCATGCTCCCGGTCCCCGACCGTCACAGGCCGTCGAACAACGGCGTGGAGAGATCGCGCTCGGCAAAGGACGGCAGGACCACGACCACAAGCTTGCCCGCCATCTCCGGCCTGGCGCCGACCTCGAGGGCCGCGGCCAGCGCCGCGCCGGAGGAGACGCCGACCGGCAGGCCTTCCATCCGCGCCGCCTTGCGCGCCGTGGCGTAGGCGGTCTCGTTGGCGATGGGGATAACCTCATCGATAAGCTCGGGGTTCAAGACGTCGGGCACGAAGCCCGCGCCAATGCCCTGGATCTTATGGGGCCCGGGCCGGCCCCCGGAGAGCACGGAGCTGTCCTCGGGCTCGACGGCGATCATCTTGAGGCTGGGGCGGCGCGGCTTGAGCGCCTCGCCGATACCGGTCAGGGTGCCGCCGGTGCCGACCCCGCACACCACCACGTCGACCCGGCCGCCGGTGTCGCGCCAAATCTCCTCCGCCGTGGTCGTGCGGTGGATCTCCGGATTGGCCGGGTTCTTGAACTGCTGGAGCATGTGGGCGTCGGGCAACCCGCGCACGATCTCCTCGGCGCGGGCGATGGCGCCGCCCATGCCCTCGGCGGCGGGGGTGAGCACCATCTCGGCGCCCAGGATCTTCAGCATCTTCTGGGGCCCGAGCGACATGTTGTCCGGCATCGTCAGGATGAGGCGGTAGCCCTTGGCGGCGCAGACGAAGGCGAGCGCGATGCCGGTGTTGCCCGAGGTCGGCTCGACCAGCACCGTGTCGGATTTGAGGCGGCCCTCCGCCTCGGCGGCTTCGACCATCGCCAGGCCGATGCGGTCCTTGACCGAGCCCAGCGGATTGAAGAACTCAAGCTTGCCGGCAACCTCGGCCCGGCAGCCGGCCTCGGCCGTCATTTTCCGGATGCGGACGAGCGGCGTGCCGCCGATGGTATCGACGATGCTGTCGTAAATCCGGCCGCGCAGCTCCGCGGGGCTCTCGGCCACGGCGTGGGCCAGGGATGCCTCCATGGGATCTACCTCCAAGCGTCGTCTGAAGTCATCTCAAAACCATCGGATCGCCGAGCCCCCGCGTCGCGTGTCAGATGGAGTAATCGAGCTTGTGGAAAGCCTTGCTAGCCACCTCGGCGCCGCGCGCGCGCGCGCACAGGTCCTCGATGCTGATGGCGTCCAGCCGGCCCATGAGGTCCTTCTGAAGCTCGGACCACATCGGCTCGAGCACCTTGTGCGCGAGGTCCGAGCCGGTCGAATCCGCCGTTGGATTCGAGGCGCTGTCCAGGGCCCCGACGACGCGGGTGATCTCGCCGACCGAGATCCGCCGCCGTTCGCGCGCCAGGCGGTAGCCGCCGCGGGGGCCGCGCACGCCGGCCAGGACGCCGGCCCGCACCAACCGCTGCAGCACCTGTTCCAGATAGCGCTGCGGGACGGCCTGGCGGCGTGCGATCTCGCGGCTCTGCACAGGCTCGCCGCCGGCGTTGTAGGCGATGTCGACCACCGCTTCGATGGCGAGCAGCAGCTTGTTCGACATCCTGAGCATGTCAGGCCGTGCGTTCATCGAGGCCGGTCGAACCGAAGCCGCCGCCGCCCCGGCCGCTTGCCGGCAGGGTGTCGACCTCGCGCCAGTCGACCCGGCCTACCAGGGCGACGACCAGCTGCGCGATGCGCATGCCGCGCCTTACGGTGAAGTCGCCGCCGCCGAGATTGGCGAGGATGACCTTGATCTCGCCGCGGTAATCCGCGTCGATGGTGCCGGGGGCGTTGAGGACCGTCAGCCCGTGCTCGAGCGCCAGGCCGGAGCGCGGCCGGATCTGCCCCTCGCAACCCTCGGGCAGGGCGATCTCCAGGCCGGTCGGGATGGCCGCCCGCGCCCCCGGCGCCAGAACCACCTCGCGCTCGATGGCCGCCAAAAGGTCCATGCCCGCGCTCGCCTCGGTGGCGTAGCCCGGAAGCCGCAGGTCGGCGCCGTGCGGCAGCCTGCGGACGGCCACGGAAAGGATCGAAGGCATGCCTTCGATCATTGGGCCCCCGCGAGATAGGCGGAAATCCGGGCGGCCAGGCGCTCGGCCACCTCCTTCTTGGTCATGGTCGGCCAGCTTTCGACCTTGCCGTCGACCACGAGATGCACGGTATTCTTGTCCCCGCCGAAGGTCCCGGTCCCGGGCGAGACGTCGTTGGCCACGATCCAGTCGCAACCCTTTTTGAGCCGCTTGGCCGCGGCGTTCTCGATGATGTCCTCGGTCTCGGCGGCGAAGCCGATGACCAGACGCGAGCGCATGTCCCCGGCATTGCTCAGGCTCTGGAGGATGTCGGGGTTCTCGGCGAATTTGAGGGTCGGCGGCTTGCCGCCGGCCTTTTTGAGCTTTTGTTCCGCGGGCTCGACGACCCGCCAGTCGTTGACCGCGGCGGCGCAGACGGCCACGTCCACCGGCAGCACCGTCCGGCAGGCGGCCAGCATGTCCTCGGCCGAGACGATGCGCATCACCTTGACGCCGGGCGGGTCGGGCTCGTGGGTCGGCCCGGTGACCAGGATGGTCTCGGCGCCGAGCCGCGCCAGCGCCGCGGCCACGGCGTGGCCCTGCTTGCCTGACGAGCGATTGGTGATATAGCGCACCGGGTCGATCGCCTCGTGGGTCGGCCCGCTGGTCACCAATGCCCGCTTGCCCTTGAGCGGCGAGTTGTCGCGGAAGAACGTCTTGATGGCGGCAAGGATTTCGAGCGACTCGGCCATGCGGCCCGGGCCGGTCTCGCCGCAGGCGAGATCCCCCTCGCCCGGACCGACGCGCAAGATGCCGCGTCCCTCGAGCGTGGCCAGGTTCTGGCGGGTCGCCGGGTGCCGCCACATGAGATGGTTCATGGCCGGGGCGATCATGACCGGCTTGTCGGTGGCCAGCAGCGCCGTGGTCGCCAGGTCGTCGGCCAGCCCGGTCGCCATCTTGGCGATGATGTCGGCGCTCGCCGGCGCGACCACGACAAGATCGGCCTCGCGGGAGAGACGGATGTGGCCCATCTCGCTTTCGTCGGTCAGCGAGAACAGGTCGGTGTAGACCTTCTCCCCGCTCAGCGCGGCCACCGAGAGCGGGGTGACGAACCGGGCGCCGGCCGGGGTCAGGACGCAGCGCACGGCGGCCCCGCTCTCGCGCAGGCGGCGGATCAAATCGAGGCTTTTATACGCCGCGATGCCGCCCGAGATGATGAGCAGGATGCGTTTTCCGACCAGCACTGTGGAAACCCCAAAATCTACGCAACAAACTTGTAATTAACCTAATGCCCTCGCGCCGGTTTCGCAATAGGCCTCCGGGCTAGGTCGTGTCTCAGTTTCAACTTGTCGGTGATGGGTGGGTCTCGAGAACGTCGGTTTGTGACCCGGAGGGGACATTGATCACTCCGTCACGGTGCATATTCGGCAGGAGAATATCGAACAGGCAAAGAAGATCACGCGGATCGTTTGTTGAAACCGACGGTGATGTTGGTTTTGTGCCCGTGTTTGATATAACTGACATCGTCACTTGTCGCTTTTGCACGATATGAGAGTTACATGACAAGCTTCGAATCGAGCCGGGTTGCGGAAATCCACCGCGAACTCCACACCCATTTGCCGTCGGAGCCCGCGCTCCGCGTCAAGGCATTGGAAAGTCTGCTGGTCGAGAAGGGCCTGCTCGACAGCCGCACAGTCGACGCCTGGGTCGAGGCCTACACCGAGGAGATCGGACCGAAGCGCGGCGCGCATGTGGTGGCGAAAGCGTGGACCGACCCCGCCTACAAGGCGCGCCTGATGGCAGACGCCCCGGCGGCGATTGACGAGTTCGGCTATCTCGGCGGCGCTACTTCGCACCTCAAAGTCGTCGAGAACACGGACACGGTGCACAACCTCGTTGTCTGCACGCTGTGCTCCTGCTACCCGTTCTCCATTCTCGGGATCGCGCCAAATTGGTACAAGACGGCCGCCTATCGGGCGCGCGCGGTGCGCGACCCGCGCGGGGTGCTCGCCGAATTCGGCGTGGAGATCGGCGACGAGGTGGAGGTGCGCGTCTGGGACAGCACGGCGGAGCTCCGTTATCTGGTGCTGCCGCAGCGGCCCGCCGGAACCGAGGACCGGGACGAGACGGCGCTGGCCGGCCTCGTAACGCGAAACTCGATGATCGGCACCCAGCGAGACCTGTCGCCCAAGACCGGGGAGGCCTCGTGATGGATGGCGTGCATGATCTCGGTGGCAAGGAGGGCTTCGGCCCGATCGACGTCGATGAACCGGAGACGCCCTTCCACTATCCGTGGGAGGGGCGCGTGTGGGCGATTGTACAGTCGACCGGCGTGGCGGACTGGACCATCGACTGGTGGCGCCATGTGCGCGAGCTGATCGAACCCGGCGACTATCTCACCCGCCGCTATTTCGATCAGTGGATGCAAACGCAAACCGCGGCGTTGATTGACTCGGGCGTGCTGACTGTGGAGGAGGTTTCCACGGGCGTCTCCCAATCGGCGCCGGAAGCGGGCGGACCGCCGATGCGGCCTGACGAAGTGCTTCCGGCGGCCGCGTCCTTCGCGGAGGATTTCTCGCGTGAGATCGACGCAGCGCCGGCTTTCACCGTCGGCGATAGGGTGCGCGCCCGATCCATGGGCGCACCGGGCCATTGCCGGTTGCCTCAATACGCGCGCGGTCGGGCCGGCGTGATCCACGCGCATCACGGCGCGCATGTCCTGCCGGACGCCAGCGCGCAAGGCGAGGAGCGAGCGGAGCACATCTACTCTGTCGTCTTCGAGGCAGACGCGCTCTGGCCTGAGGCGTCGGGACGTCGAGATCGGGTCTTCCTGGACCTCTGGGAGAGCTATCTTGAGCGGCCCTGACGCCGATGCCATCGGCCCGCTGAAACGCAAAGACGGCGAGCCAGTTTTCGACGAGCCCTGGCAGGCGCAGGTGCTAGCGATGGCGGACGCACTGGTTCAAAGGGGCGCTTTCACGCCCGTGGAGTGGTCCGATACGCTGGGCGAAGAGCTGCGGCGCGCGGAGCGGGCCCACTCCCCGGATGAAGCGACCACTCACTATCAGGCGGCGTTGGGCGCGCTGGAGCGATTGCTGGATCGTAAGGGCGCGGTGACGGCCGAGGCGCTTTCAGACCGCCGCGATGGTTGGGCGCGTGCCTATCTCGCGACGCCGCACGGGCAACCGGTTAAACTGGACAACGGATGACCGTTACTGGCTACAAGCGGACCTTCGTCAAACTGAGACACGACCCCGGAGGAGCCCTTGAGCCGCCCCTCCTCGCTCACCACGGCAGCGCCACCAGGACAACAAGCGCGATGAGCGCTATCGCCGCCCAAAGCGGCCGGAGCGCCGGGCCCAGGGCCGGATTGTTCGGCTTCAGGGCACGGATCGTTGCGGCGGGAAGGCGCCGCCCACCCGCGGCG
>JACZXZ010000082.1 GCA_022571365.1 Pseudomonadota bacterium
TGGCGGTCGCCGCGGCGCGGCGCGAGACGGCGCGGCGTCTGGACCGCGCCCCCGGCGTCGGGCCGTTTCCCAGGGTCGGCGTGGCGATCAGGGGCGTGGTCGAGGACTGGCTCGATGAGGTGCCGGCGCTCGAGGCCGAGGACCGGCTGCGCGCGCGGCTCATGGCGGCGCGGCGGCAGGACGCCGAGGCCGGCGGCGCCTCTCTGGGTCCGCACAGGAGCGATCTTGAGGTGCATCATCTACCCACGGGCATACCAGCGGCCCAGTGCTCGACCGGCGAGCAGAAGGCGCTCCTGATCGCCCTCGTCCTCGCCGGCGCCCGGCTGCAAGCCGTTGAACGGGACCGAGTGCCGATCCTGCTTCTGGATGAGGTGGCGGCCCATCTCGACGAGACTCGGCGCCGGGCGCTGTTCGACGAGATCACCGCCCTCGGCGCCCAGGCCTGGCTCACGGGTGTCGAGCCGGTCCTGTTCGAGGACCTGGACGGCCGGGCCCGGTTCTTTCGCGTGCACGAGGCCACGGTGACGCCGCAATGACGGAAAGCCCACGATCCATGAGCGAACAGGTCGAAAAACAGGACGCCGCCGCCGGCGCGGCGCATTACGGCGCCGAGTCGATCAAGGTGCTGCGCGGCCTGGATGCGGTGCGCAAGCGGCCCGGCATGTATATCGGCGACACCGATGACGGCTCGGGCCTGCAGCACATGGTCCACGAGGTGGTGGACAACGCCATCGACGAGGCGCTGGGGGGCTTCTGCGACCGCATCGAGGTCACCCTCAACGCCGAAGGTTCGGTCACGGTCACCGACAACGGCCGCGGCGTTCCCGTGGAGATACACGAGGAGGAAAAGGTCTCCGCCGCCGAGGTCATCATGACCCATCTCCATGCCGGCGGCAAATTCGACCAGAACGCCTACAAGGTCTCCGGCGGCCTGCACGGCATCGGCGTCTCGGTGGTGAACGCCCTATCGGAACAGCTGGACCTGCGTATCTGGCGCGACGGCAAGGAATGGTTCATCCGCTTCCACGACGGCGAGCCCGAGGCGCCGCTCTCTGAGATCGGTCCCGCCGACAGCCGTACCGGCACCGAAATCACGTTTCTGCCGTCCAAGAAAACCTTCGCCCTCACCGAGTTCGATTTCGCCGCCCTGGAGCACCGGCTGCGCGAGCTCGCGTTCCTGAATTCGGGCGTGAGTTTGGTGCTCACCGACGCGCGTGGGGTGGACCCCGTGCGGGTCGAGATGCACTACGACGGCGGCATCGAGGCGTTCGTCAAATACCTGGACCGGGCCAAGCATCCCCTGCACCCGTCCCTGATCACCATCTCGGGCGAGCGCGACAGCACCTCGGTAGAGGTCGCCCTGGAATGGACCGACAGCTATCACGAAACCATGCTGTGCTTCACCAACAACATTCCCCAGGCCAGCGGCGGCGCGCACCTCGCCGGCTTCCGGGCGGCGCTGACCCGGACCGTGAACGGCTACGCCCAGGCGTCCGGCATCGCCAAGAGGGAGAAGGTGCAGCTCACCGGCGACGACGCGCGTGAAGGGCTTACCTGTGTGCTGTCGCTCAAGACGCCGGATCCGAAGTTCTCGTCCCAGACCAAGGACAAGCTGGTGTCCTCCGAGGTCCGTCCGGTGGTCGAGGGCGTGGTCGCGGACCGCCTCGGCCAGTGGTTCGAGGAACATCCGGCCGAGGCCAAGAAGATCGTCGCCAAGGTGGTCGAGGCCGCGGCGGCGCGCGAGGCGGCGCGCAAGGCGCGTGAGCTCACCCGCCGCAAGGGCGTGCTGGATATCGCCAACCTGCCCGGCAAGCTCGCCGACTGCCAGGAGCGCGACCCGGCCAAGAGCGAGCTGTTCATCGTCGAAGGCGACTCCGCCGGGGGCTCGGCCAAACAGGCCCGCGACCGCAAATCCCAGGCGATCCTTCCCTTGAGGGGCAAGATCCTCAACACCGAGCGGGCGCGCTTCGACAAGATGCTGAGCTCCGTCGAGATCGGGACCCTGATCGCCGCCTTAGGCACCGGCATCGGCGCGGAAGATTTCGATATCGGCAAGCTGCGCTACCACCGGATCATCATCATGACCGACGCCGACGTGGACGGCAGCCACATCCGCACCCTGCTCTTGACCCTCTTCTACCGCCATATGTCCGCGATCATCGACGGCGGTCACCTCTACATCGCCCAGCCGCCGCTCTACCGCGCCAAGCGCGGCGGCTCCGAGATCTACCTCAAGGACGATCGCGCGCTCGAAGGCTATCTCGTCAGCGCGGCGTTGGAGGACGCGGTGCTGACCCTCTATGACGGCAGCGAGCGGGCCGGCGACGACCTCAAGGCGGTGGTCGAACGTGCGCGCACGGTCAAAGGGCTCCTGGCGCCGCTGGTGCGCCATGTCGGCAACCCGGCGGTGGTCGAGCAGTCGGCGATCGCCGGCGCCTTGGACCCCGGTATTCTGTCGGATCGGGACCGGGCGAAGGAAGCGGCCGGCTATATCGCCAAGCGCCTCGACGAGCTCTATCCCAAGCCCGAGCGCGGCTGGAAGGCCGCTCCGCTGGCGGACGGCGGGCTCGAGTTCACCCGCTCCTTGAGGGGCGTGGCCGAGCGCCATGTCATAGACGGCGCCGTCATCCGCAGCGCCGAGGCGCGCCACATCGACAGCGTCGCCGAGGAGCTTCAGGCCACCTATCTCGAGCACGGAAAGCTCGTGGCCAAGGACGGCACCCACACGATCACCGGCCCCATGGCGCTCACGGACGCGGTCATGGAGCTCGGCCGCAAGGGCACGACGATTCAGCGCTACAAGGGCCTGGGCGAGATGAACCCGGAGCAGCTCTGGGAGACCACCCTCGATCCGGGCGCCCGCGCGCTCCTGCAGGTCAGGGTATCCCATGCCGACGAGGCCGAGGACGTGTTCTCGACGCTGATGGGGGAGGTGGTCGAACCGCGCCGGGAGTTCATCCAAGCGAACGCGCTCAAGGTCGCCAATCTGGACGTCTAGCGGCCCGGCTCCGATCCCTGCCTTGGCGCCGCCTCGGCCCTCATGCCGAGAAGCCATCCTCTCCTTCGAGACGAGGCTTTGCCTCTCCTCGCGCCGTCGCCAAAGCGGCTTTGGCGCGTCGGCGACAGGATGAGGGCGCGCGTCGAAGGGTGGGCCGACTCAGGATGGGGGTGGTGTCCAGGGGGGACGGGCCCCGACTCAGGATGAGGGCGCGCGTCGAAGGGCGGGCCGACTCAGGATGGGGGCGGTGTCCAGGGGGACGAGCCCCGACTCAGGATGGGGGCGCGCGTCGAAGGGCGGGCCGACTCAGGGTAAGGTGCAAATCGGTGCAAACAAGGCCCTCATGCCGAGGAGCAAGCGCAGAGAGCGTCTCGCAGCATGAGCACCACGAAAGCTCGCCTTCTTGAAGGCACTGGGGATTAGTGGACGCTGACCGGCCCCAGGTCGTTCTGGCGCACGGCGGCGAAAGCCACGTCCCGGTCGGCCATGATCGCGATCTGGGTGCCGTCGGCGGCGTGGATCGCATAAGCGGTCCCGCCGTCGATCACCACCGACTTGACGTAGGCGACGTCCTCGAGGCCCAGCATCGCGAAATCCCGGGCCGACATGCCTTTAAGGCCTTGCAGGCGGTTCATCTCAAGCACCTCCTATCTTCTCGCTCGCCGCCGCGGCTCCGATCCCTGCCTTGGCGCCGCCGCTCACGAGTCCGACTCCTTCGCTGCCACGTCGATCGTCTTGTGTGCCCGGGCCCGGCCCTTGGGCGCGCCGCGCTGGATCTCGATGGTGCGCACGTGGGACTCGACCGGCGGGCGAATGAGGTCGATGTGCAAGAGCCCGTTGTCGAGATCGGCGCCAACCACCTCGATGCCGTCGGCGAGCACGAAGCTCCGTTGAAACTGGCGGGCGGCAATGCCGCGGTGGAGATAGACCTTCTCCTCCTCGGCCTGCCTGCCGCGGACGATGAGCTGGTTGTCCTCGAGCTGCACGGAAAGGCCGTCCGCCGAAAAACCCGCAACCGCCAGGGTGATGCGCAGGCGATCCTCGCCGACCTGCTCGATGTTGTAGGGCGGGTAGCCCTCGGTGGAGGCCTTCGAGACCCGGTCGAGCGCCCGCTCGAACTGGTCGAAGCCTAAAAGAAAAGGGCTGTCGAAGATAGAAAGGCGGGACATTCGGCAATCTCCTCTTCTCAAGAGCGAGTTGCACTCATGGGGCCCGTCACCGGCACCCCGGACGCAGCGGCCCCAAGGGCGCCGCCGCTTGGGTATATTTGGGGTCGGAGGCCCACCAGTCAAGGCCCGTGGCGGGCATCCCGCCTTGATCCAACCGCCGCTACGATCCGTACCGGCAGGCGCCCGCGGCGGACAAGATGTTGTAGCGCCCGGACGATATCGCGCTCTTCGGCGCGGGGCCTGCCGTCGCCGATCCACGGATCGTTGGCGACGCCATCGGCATAGTGCCGGGGTTACGCTGCGCCCCGCATGAGGCCTGGTCAGCTTGCGGCTCGCGTAACAGCGGCGTAGCCTTTAGCCGCAGCGCACGGACTTTCGCCCGTGCCGGCCTGGGAGGGCTTCAAATGTCCATCGGCCGTCTGATCCTGCTAATCCTGGCCGCCCTGTGGTTGTGGTCGGCGACCGCAAACGCCCAGTCAGACGCGCTGGTGGAGGCCATCATCCAGTATCGGGTGCTGTATAGCGAAGGTCGATACCAGGAAGCCGTTCGGTTTGCCGAACGGGCGCTGGAGCTGGCCGAGGGCGAGTTGGACCCCGAGGCTGTGGAGACAGCAATGATCCTCAATGACATCGCCGAGATCTATCGGGTCCAAGGCCGTTACAAGGAGGCATTGCCACTGCAACGTCGCGCCCTGGGAATTCGCGAGAATCGGCTTGGACCGCACCATCCCGAGGTCGCCCAAAGCCTCAACAACCTCGCCTTGTTGTACGATGGACAGGGTCGGTATGCCGAGGCGGAGCCGCTGTATGAGCGCGCTCTGGAGATCTGGATGAAGGCCCTCGGCCCCCTCGATCCGGCGGTTGCCACAGGCCTCAACAATCTCGCCCTGTTGTACGTGAATCAAGGCCGATACGGCGAGGCGGAGCAGGCCTACACACGCGCCTTGGCCATCGACGAGGACGCTTTCGGGCCGGACCACCCGAATCTCACCAGCGACCTCAACAACCTCGCTGACCTGTATCGGGTCCAGGGGCGCTACGATGACGCAGCGCCCCTTTACGAGCGGGCCCTGGTCATTGGGGAAAAGGCGCTGGGGCCGGATCACCTGGAGGTTGCCGCCACGGTCAACAACCTGGCGTTGCTGTATCATCAACAGGGTCTCTACCGCGAGGCGGAGCCGCTATACAGGCGGGCCCTGACGGTCTTGGAGAAGGTTCTCGGGCCGGACCATCCTTCTGTTGCTCGCAACCTCAACAACCTGGCGAAGCTTTACGAAAGCCAGGGGCGATACAGCGAGGCCGAGCTGCTGTTGAAACGCGCCCGGACGATTATCGAGCAGGCCCTCGGGCCTGAACATCCCGATGTTGCCATCACCCTCAACAACCTGGCCGGGCTTTATTTCGTTCAGCGCCAGTACGCGAAGGCGGAACCGCTCTACAGACGCGCCTTGACGATTCGCGAGAAGGCCTTGGGCCCGGATCACCCCGCGGTGGCCACCGGCCTCAACAACTTGGCGGCCGTTTTCGATGCTCTGGGTCGCCTCGACGAGGTGGAGGCCCTTCACAGCCGTGCCTTGGCGATCCGGGAGAGGGCGCTCGGGCCCAACCATCCCGAGGTCGCCCAAAGCCTGGCCAATCTCGCCGAGGTCTTGGCGGACCAGGGCCGGTTTGATGAGGCCGAGGCGCTGCACAAACGGACCCTGGCCATCCGGCAGCAAGCGTTGGGCCCGGATCACCCCGGTGTGGCGCTGGGCCTCAACAATCTGGCCGTGCTGTACTATGTCCAGGACCGGTACGAAGAGGCGTTGGCGCACATCCGCCGGGCCACCGACATCCACCGCGGCCGCGCCCTGCGATTCGGCGGACAATGGTCGGGCGGAGGCCTGAGCGAGCAGAAAAGCGTGCGTTACGTCTTTCTGCAGCACGTTGATATCGCTCTAAGCCTGGTTGACCAGGAACCGGCCCGGCGCGCGGCACTGACCGCCGAGGCGTTCGAAGCCGGCCAGCTCGCCCAGGCGACCAGCGCGGCGGCGGCGGTCTCGCGCATGGCCGCCCGGTTCGCCGCCGGCGATGATGATCTCGCCCGCCTGGTCCGCGCCCGCCAGGACGCCATCGATGCGTGGCGGCGCCTGGACCAGGTCCTGGTCAAGGCCGTGAGCCAGCCGCCGGACAAGCGTGACGTGCAAGCCGAGGCCCGGCTGCGCACGGACCTCGCGGCGCTCGACCGCCGCCTCACCGGCCTCGATGCCGAGCTCGCGCGGGCGTTTCCCGACTACGCCGAGCTGGCGACCCCGCAACCCGCGCCGCTTGCCGGCATCCAGGAGCTGCTCGGCCCCGACGAGGCGCTCATGGTTTATCTCGTGTCGGATGAGAGCACCTTCCTCTGGGTCGTGCGGCCCGACTGGGCCGAGCTGCACCGCATCGACGTCGGCGCTGACGATCTGGCGGACGCGGTGGCGGACCTCAGGGCCGGGCTCGACCCCACCGCGATCAGCCGCTTGGGGGAGATTCCGCCCTTCGACACGACCAAGGCTTACGAGCTCTACAGCCGGATCTTCGCCCCGGCCGAGCCGCTCTTGGAGGGCGTGCGCCACCTCATGGTGGTGCCCGACGGCGCCTTGCAAAGCCTGCCCGTGGGCGTGCTGGTCACCGAAGAGCCGCAGGGGCCGATCACCGACTTCGCCGGCTACCGCCAAGTGCCGTGGCTGGCGCGGCGGTATGCCGTCACGGTTCTGCCCTCGGTTGGCTCTTTGCGGGCCTTGCGCCAGTTCGCCAAGGCGACGCGGGCGACGCGGCCATTCATTGGATTCGGCGACCCGGTGCTTGACGGCGAGCCGGGCTTCGTGAAGGGCATTGGGCTTGCCGCGCTCTTCACGCGCGGGGCCATTGCGGACGTCGAGTTGGTGCGTCAATGGCCGGCGCTGCCGGAGACCGCCGACGAGCTTGCCGCGATAGCGAGAGCCCTTGGGGCCGGCGACGACAGCCTGTTCCTGCGCGAGCGGGCGACTGAGCGTGGGCTAAAGAGCGCTGATTTGTCCGACTACCGCGTTCTCGCCTTTGCCACCCACGGCGTGG
>JACZXZ010000083.1 GCA_022571365.1 Pseudomonadota bacterium
GGCAGGCCCGGGCGAAGTAGCGCGCAAGAAGCCGCCCGCTCCTATCCTTACTGCCCCGCCAACGCCCCGTGGTCGGCCTTCAAGGGCTGCTTCCTGGAGAATTCTTTAACCGTGATTCACGACGCCTTGGGCGCGCCGCTCCAATGGCCCGGCGAAGACCACGGCCGCAAGCCCATAGAGCGCGGCTGCCAGCCCAACCACCACCGTGAAGCCGAAGTGAATGGCGAGCAGGGTGGCGAGCACGGCGCTCAACACGGAAGCGCAGCCGTTGATGGCCCAGGCCCAGGGGATCCACTCGGGCGCGCCCGCCGCGAGCCGCTTGAGTCCCAGGGGAAACGGCATGCCCATGCAGAAGGCGAGCGGCGCGATGAGCGTGGCGGACACGGCGATCTTGGCGGCGTCCGGAAGCGGCCTCAAGGCGTCGAACAGCGGCGGCAGCAGGACCAGGTAGAGCAGGGAGATCGCCACGATCCCCGCCACCGCCACCGGGATCGGCCCGGCCGGCGGAGCGGGTCTGGAGCCCTGTTCCCAGCGGGCGGCCAGACGGGCCGAGGCGCCGCTGCCCAGACCGGCGAACACCAGGAAGCTCGCGAGCACGACGGCGATGGCGTAGAGCGGGTGGCTCAAGAACAGGGTGAAGCGCTGCATGAAGGCGATCTCGATGAACAGGAAGGCGAGCCCCAGAGCCAGGAAGTAGCACGCCACGCGGCCCCGGCTCCCGGCGACGTCCGGCCTCGGGGCCGGGCGGGCGAGGGCGACGAGCGGTGCCAGGATCAACAGCAGGCTGGCCACCGCCGCCTGAACCAGGGTGGCTAGGAGAATCAAGTAGCCCCATTCGATGAGCGCTATCCCGCCCCGTTCCCGGAGCGAGAGAAACTCGGGCAAAACGCGCCATTTGAAGAAGTGGAAGAAATAGGGCCGGTCGTCCGTGGCGGGGGTGATCTCGAACCCGTAGTCCTCGAGAAACCGGTCTCGATCGGGGCCGAGGAGCGCCCGCGCGCCATCGAAGAAATAGGCCGCGTCCAGGACGTTGTAGCGGTTGGCCTCGGCCGCCTCGATGGCCGGCAGGTAGGCCACGTCGAACGAACGGGCCTCGGCGAATACCCGGACGGCGGCCGTCTCGCCGGCGGTGAACGCCCCGTTCTTGACGACCAGCGTGGTGGTCTTCCAACTGCGAATGAGCGCGAGCCGCTCCCCCGGCTCCGAGACACCGCCGCGCTCGAGGGCCTCGACGGCGGTCGCGAACAATTTGAGCGCATCGCGCGGCGGCAGCTTGAGCCAGCGGGTGATCGCCAGCAGACCGCCGGGCTCCAGGCGCGCGAGGAACTCCATGAGCGCCTCCACGGTGTAGAGCGTGCTCTCGCTCAGCGCGAAGACGCCGGCGGCCGAGGCGCTGAAGGAATCCATCAGCGCCAGCTGAATGAGATCATAGCGGTCGGCGCTGCGAGCGAGAAAACCACGCGCTTCGGCGATGTGGAGCGTGACCCCCTCGGCCTCGAACAGCCGGCCGGCGAAATCGGCATAGTCATCGCGCACCAAGCCGGCCATCTGGGGGTTGAGCTCGACCGCGTCGACCGCCCGCGCCCCGTGATAAAGCGCCAGCAACAGGTCGGCCCCGCCGCCCACGCCCAGGACCAGCACCCGCGGGCGGTCCAGGAGATGATAGGGCAGCGCCGCCGACTGGTAATCCAGGTAGTCCAGCCGCGCCCAGTCCCCGTCATGGCGGGTGATCACGGTCAGGGACTCGCCGTCGGTGAACACGCCGAGCTGGGGCGGCGGTTCGCCGGTGGCGTTGAGGCTCAAACCCGGCGCGTGGCGGAACGGGATGGTCGGGCTCTCGACCACGGTGATCAGGCCGAGGGGGCTGGAGCGTTCGGCGACGACCCGGGCGTCGGGGACCCTGAGCGCCTGGCTCAGGCCCTTATACGGCGAGGGCTCGGGCGTGACCCACCCCTCGGGCCAGGCGAACGGCGCGGCGAAGGCCAAGAGAACAAGGGCCACGGCCGGCCGCCGCGCGCGCCCCCACAAGGACAGGCCGGCGGCGCCGAAGCCGACGGCGCTCAAAAGCATGAGCGAGAAGGCGGGCGTGAAGACGAACAGGGCCGCGACCACGGCCGCCGCCCCGGCCCCGGCGCCGAGAAGGTCGTAACGATAGACCAGGTTGACCCGGTCCTTGAGCACGGTGAGAGCCAGTCCGATACAGGTTCCGGCGCAGAAGAAGGGCACCGCGAGCACGAGATAAAGCGCGGACAGATAGAGCAGCTGGTTCGGATCCCAGACGACCTCCAGCGGGTTGAAGGGCACCCGCCGGGCCAGCGCGAACCCAGCCACCGCGGTAACCCCGAAGAGCGCCGCGGCGGTGGCGAACACGCCCGCAAACCGCGGCCGGAGCCAGCCCTGGGCCAGCGTGAGCATGGTTCCGCTGGCGCCGAAGCCCAAGAGCGCGAGGCTGATGATCATGTAGGCGAAGTGGTACCACAGCACGATCGAGAACAGCCGCATCAGCAAAATTTCGTATGCGATGACCGCCGCCGACAGGACCGAGACGGCGAGGAGAAGCGGCATGGGTCAGGGCCCGCCCTTCAAGGGCACGAAACGGACCGGTAGGATCTGTCGGTTCGTCACCCGGCCTTGGCTGTCCTTTTCCACCATCATCAGATACTGGGTAAGGAAAGAGCTGCCGACCGGAATGACCATCCGGCCGCCGGGCTTGAGCTGAGCGATCAACGGCGGCGGGACATGGCTGGCCGCGGCGGTGACGATGATGACGTCGAACGGGGCGTAGGCCTCCCACCCGTAATAACCGTCGCCGTGGCGGGTGGCGACCTTGTCGAAGCCGAGGCGGTTGAGCCGCGCCGCCGCCGCGCGCGCCAGGGGCTCGATGATCTCGATGCTGTATACCCGGCTTACCAACTCGGCCAGGATCGCCGCCTGGTAGCCCGAGCCGGTGCCCACCTCGAGCGCCACGTGGTCCGCCTCGAGCTCCAACAGGTCGGTCATCAGGGCCACGATATAGGGCTGGGAAATGGTCTGGCCGTAGCCGATGGGAAGCGGCCGGTTGTCGTAGGCCGACTCGCGGCGGTCTTCGGGCACGAAGGCGTGGCGCGGGACCCGCGCCATCGCCGCCATGACCCGATCGTCGAGGGCCGGCCTGCCGGACAGGTTCCCGGCGCTCAAGGCGTGGGCGGCGATCTCCTGGACCATGCGCTGGCGGCGTTCCCCATAGGCGTCCTCCGCCGCCGGCGCGGGAGCCGCATCGAGCGCGACCACAACCACGAGGGCCATCAGAAGGCCGCGCTTCATCGCCTGATCCCGGACCGTGATCCGATTCCTTACCGCTTCCTTACCTCCCGGCCGTGACGGCCGCGCCGAGCCGGCATTCAAAGAAATCGCGGCACGGCTCAGCAGTCCATGGTGTGTTCGAACTCCCATTTCGACAGATGGTTATGGTAGCTCTCCCACTCGCCCTTCTTGAGCTTGATGTAGCTGTCGATGAACTCGTCGCCGAGCACCTCGCGGAGAATCCGGCTTTTACCCGTGAGCCTCAGGGCGTCGAGCAAATTCTGGGGCAGCCTCTTGATCCGCCGCAGCTTCTGTCCCTCTTCATACATGTTGATGTCCAGGCGCTTGCCCGGATCGCGCTTATTGTCGATGCCGTCGAGCCCGGCGGCGAGCAGCCCGGCCTGCATCAGATAGGGATTGGCCGCGCCGTCCATCAGCCTGAACTCGAACCGTCCGGGGCCCGGAATGCGGACCATGGTGCTGCGGTTGTTGCCGCCGTAGCATATGGCATTGGGTGACCAGGTGACGCCCGACAGCGTCGTCGCCGCGTTGAGGCGCTTGTAGCTGTTGACGCTCGGGGTGAACAGCGAGCACAGGGCCTCGGCCGAATGCATGACGCCGCCCAGGAAATGGTAGGCGAGCCTCGACAGGCCGAGCTCGCCCTTCCTGTCCAGGAACAGGTTCCGCCGGCCCGCCTTGTCCCAGAGCGATGCATGGGTGTGGCAGCCACTGCCGGTGAGCTCGGCGAACGGTTTGGGCATGAAGGTCGCGCGCAGGCCGTGCTTTTCGGCGATGGTCTTGACCATGTACTTGAAGAAGGCGTGGCGGTCGGCGGTGACCAGGCAATCGTCATAGTCCCAGTTCATCTCGAACTGGCCGTTGGCGTCCTCGTGGTCGTTCTGATACGGCCCCCAGCCGAGCGCGTCCATGGAGTCACAGATCTCGCTGATCACGTGGTAGCGCCGCATCAGCGCGGCTTGGTCGTAGCACGGCTTTTCCTGGATATCGCGCGGGTCGGAGATGGCCGAGCCGTCCGGCATGACCATGAAGTACTCGCATTCCACGCCGCTCTTCATCCGGTAGCCCCTGGCCCGGGCCTTCTCGACCTGCCGCTTGAGCACGATGCGCGGCGAGGCCTCGACCTCCTTGCCGTTCATCCACAAGTCGGCGGCGAGCCAGCCCACGTCCGGCTGCCAGGGAATCTGGATCAGGCTGTCGGGATCGGGGATGGCGAACATGTCGGGGTCGGCCGGAGTCATGTCGAGCCACGCGGCGAACCCGGCGAAGCCGGCGCCCGCCTTCTGCATGCCGCCGATGGCGCGGGCCGGCACCAGCTTGGCCCTCAAAACCCCGAAAAGATCGACGAAGCTGATCAGGAAATATTTGATGTTTTGCTGTTTGGCGATCTTGGCCAAGTCCTTCGGCATTTCCATTTCCCTCCCCTTCGACCGGTTGCCATGCGAGGCAGCTCGCGCGCCCGGCCCCCCCGGGCCTCCGCCCGAGCGCCCCGCAATCCAGTTCGTACCCGCCATGACGGCGGCCTCGACAGTTAACGCCACCCTGTCCTCAGGCTCAAGGTTCAAGAGACCGAACGCGCCGTCGGCGCGCGCCACACTCCGCGCTCGCCGACCGGTTCGCGTTCAGGCCGGTGGGCGGCGCTGCCGATCTCCACGGCGGCGGCGGCGAGCGCCAAGGCCCTGGCCGCCTCGGCGCCGTCGCGGTGGGCGCCGACCCCGAGCCCGGTTGAGCCTAGCGCCGGGCAAGGCTTTCGAGCGCGGGGAGCCCCACGGGCCGGCCCTGGAACTCGGCCATGGCGTCAATCAGTGAGCCCCACAAGTAGTCCGCCGCGGCGCTGTCCCCCAAAACGTAGAAAGCGGGCGTGCCGCCCAGGTCGTTGCGGATCACGATCGCGCTCATGCGCGCCACGGAGGTCTGAGCCACCGAGCCGTCGGCGAATCGCTTGGGTCTCAAATCGACGCCGCACAGCTTGGCCAACATGGCGGCTGCCTCGCGCCCCGTGACCGCGAACCAGAAGCTCGCGTCCCGGCGCGGAACCGGAAAGCAGAGCCCCGCGGTCTCGAACGACCAGTCTTCGTCCAAGCGGGCCACAAGCCCGCTTCCCACTTGGATGTCACACAGGACCAATGCTTCCGTATCGGTGAGCCGCGCCGCCAGCGCGCCGTCCTCCTGCCGGTAGGCGATGTTGTTTGCCGCGCCGATTTGAACCCCTTGCCCGACCAGCCACGAGATCACCTCGCCGCCCTTGAACCCGATGCGCGGCAGCGGGGAGAGATCGGCGAGCGCCAGGCTCCGGGCCTGTTCCTCCTCCTCTTCCGGCGACCGGCCGAAGCCCACCGCCACGGCGGCGCCGGCAAGCTCGGCGAACTCGGCACCCGCCGCGCTCAGCGTGCGGTGGATAAAGCTGCGCCGGGTGAAATCATGGGGCGTTACCATCGCAGCCGGCAGCTCTCACAGCTCCTGGCGTTTGTTGTCGGGGTCGTAAAACGGCAACGGCACGACCTCGGCCTGGACAAGGCGCCCGCCAGCGACCTTGATGTCGAAGACCTGGCCGGGCTCGGCCTGCTCGGGGGCGACATAGGCGAGTCCGATGGTCTTGCCCAGGATCGGCGAGGCGGCGATGGA
Source organism: Pseudomonadota bacterium (assembly GCA_022571365.1). Lineage (GTDB taxonomy): Bacteria > Pseudomonadota > Alphaproteobacteria > JACZXZ01. Next base: position 5,926 of record JACZXZ010000083.1, read on the forward strand.
GGTCACGCGCCCGAGGATATCGGCGCCCCGCACCACCAGGTGGCACTCATCGGGCACCGGCGCGGCCGGATCCGGGATCGTGAAGCCGACCAGCTTGCGCTCGAGCCCGTGCTCCATCTGGATATCGATCGCGCGGCGGCCGACGAAGAACGGCTTCTTGCGCGAGATCGCCCAGGCCATATCCGCCTCATAAGGGTGGGTCAGGTCGTCGGTGTCCTGGCCGATGATGATATGGCCCTTCTCGAGCCTCAAGATCCGCTGCGCCACGATGCCGAAGGGCCGGATGCCGAGGTCGCGGCCAGCCTCCATCAAGGCGTCCCACAGCGCCTCGCCCTGGCTCGCCGGGGCGTGAAGCTCGTAGCCCAGCTCGCCGACAAAGCCGATCCTCAAGAGACGCGCCGGGATACCGGCCACCGTGCCGGTGCGGATCCCCATGTAGGGAAAGCCTTCGGCCGAGAGGTCCACGTCGTCTGACAGACGCTCCAACACCTGGCGCGAGCGGGGGCCCGCGATGTTGACGGCTGAGTAGGCAGCCGTGACGTCGGTGATGTCCACGTCAAGCCGCCACTGGGCGTTGTACCACAGCATGATCCGATAGACGGCCTCGGCCCCCCCGGTCGTGGCGGTGACGTAGAAGTGATGGTCGTGGAAGCGACAGGCGATGCCGTCGTCGGCGATGATGCCGGCCTCATTGGTCATGAGCACGTAGCGCGCCCGGCCCACCTGCTGCTTGAGGTAGGCGAAGGTGTACACCCGGTTCAGGAACTCGGCCGCGTCCGGCCCCCGAACCTCGAGCCCGCCAAGGGTCGACACGTCGATCAGGCCCACATTGTTGCGGACGTTCATCACCTCCTCCCGGATGGCCTGCGCGCGGGCCTCGGGCGGGCCGTAATAGGCGGGCCTGTGCCACGGCCCGGCCACCATCATCTGCGCCCCGGCCTCGAGGTGGCGGGCGTGCATCGCGGTGGTGCGAACCGGGTAGAAGCTGCGCCCGGCCAGAGTCCCCATCTTCTCGGCGGCGAACGGCGGCCTGGAGGTGGTGGTGCCGACCTCGCCGACCGGCCGGCCCGTGGCCTTGGCGGCGAGCCGAACGGTGGTGAGCGCCGAGTGGCGGCCCTGGGACGGCCCCATGCCGGCGGTCGAGTAACGCTTCAACAGCTCGATATGGTCGTAGCCATCGGCGATGGTGTTCAGGATGTCCTTGACCTGGAGGTCCTCGTCGAAATCGACGAAGTCCTTGCCCCTGGGGTGCGGAAAGATGGGCCAGGGATGACTCTGGCCC
>JACZXZ010000030.1 GCA_022571365.1 Pseudomonadota bacterium
ATTTTGAATGATAAAATAATAACAAGATGCGTTAGATGACGAGGCGGCTGCTCCAATGGCCGACAAATGGAGGAGCCGGCACGACAAAGGCATGACAAATAAAGGGTAATGCAGGGATGGCTCAGGCAAAGAAAAACCCCAAGACCAAAGGCGGCGCAGAGGTAGCGAGTACAACAAGTAAGGCGTACCTCCGCGCGGTTATCGACACCGTGATAGACGGCATTATCACCATCGACGAGGGGGGCATTGTCCAGACCTTCAACCCCGCGGCCGAGCGGATGTTCGGCTATTCGGCGAGCGAGGTCGTCGGCCGGAGCGTCAACATGCTGATGCCCGAGCCCCACCACGGGGAGCATGACGGCTACATCGGTCGCTATCTCAAGACCGGCGAGGCCAAGATCATCGGCATCGGGCGCGAGGTCGAAGCGCGCCGCAAGGACGGAAGGACATTTCCCATCGCCCTCGCCGTAAGCGAAATGCAGGTACGAGGCGAGCGAATGTTCACCACCATCGTGCGCGACATCACCGAGCGCAGGCGGGCCGAGGAGGAGCTCCATGCCCGGGCGCGGCAGCAGGCAGCTGTGGCCCAGCTCGGTCACAAGGCGCTGTCTGGCGTCTCCATGCCGGTCTTAATGGACGAAGCCGTGAATCTGGTGGGCCAGACCCTCAATGTGGAGTTTTGTAAGGTCCTTGAGCTTCTTCCGGATGGAGACGCGCTCCTTCTCCGCGCCGGCGTGGGTTGGAAAAAGGGGCTTGTCGGTAAGGCTACGGTGCCCACCGCAGCCGAGTCTCAGGCCGGCTATACTCTCCTTTCATCGGGACCGGTGGTCGTGGAGGACCTGCGCACGGAGACGCGCTTCAGCGGACCGCCGCTGCTCAAGGACCATGATGTGGTCAGCGGCCTGAGCGTAATGATTCACGGCCAAAAGCAGCCTTTCGGGGTGCTTGGTGCGCACACAACGAGGCACCGCCGGTTCACTCCGGACGACGCCAATTTCGTGCAGGCGGTCGCCAACGTGCTGGCCGACGCTATTGAGCGCAGGCGGGCGGAGGACGCGCTGCGCGAGAGCGAGCAGCGCCACCGCGAGCTGTTCGAACTCTCGCCGATCGGGATCTGGGAGGAAGACTACTCCGCCGCCAAGCGCGCGATCGACCAGTTGCGCAGCAGAGGAGTCCGCGACTTTCGGCGGTACTTCCATGAGCATCCGAGGGTGCTTCACAAAATAGCCCAGGCCATCAAGGTCATCGACGTCAACCCGGCCGTTCTCGACATCTACCGGGCACCTGATAAAGAGACCTTCGTGCAATGGGACCATCCCGCCAGAACCGATTCATGGACGAGCTTTTACGAGCAAGAGTTGGCCGCCCTGGCGGCGGGCGAGGGCCGCGTCGTCGTGGAGCACCCGGATAAGGCGTTCGACGGCTCGGACATCGTGATTCGATCCATCACGCACATTGAGGCCGCCTACAAGGACAGCTGGGCGCGGGTCGTTTCCACGGGCGAGGACATCACCGAGCGCAAGCGGGCGGAGGACGCGATGCGCGAGAGCGAGGAGCGCTTTCGAAGCCTGGCCACCAATCTGCCGGGGACTGTCTTCCAGCGGAGGCTGACCTCCGAAGGCCGGCTCGTCTTTGCCTATGTCAGCTCGGGCGCACGCGAATTATATGGCGTCGAGCCTGAAGACATGCTGGCCGACCCATCGGTCTTTCTCGATATCCTGCCAGCCGAGGATCGCGACCGGTATCTGGCCGCTTTGCAGCACTCGGCACGGACGCTATCGCCGATGGACCTGGAACTCCGCGTTGTTCCAGCCGGCAGCGGTGCGACACGGTGGATGCGCACGATCTCGCGTCCCTCTCGCGGGGAGAGCGGCGAGGTGGTTTGGGGCGGAGTGGCCATCGACATCACGGAGCAGAAGCAGGTCGAGGCACAGCTCATCCAGGCGTCCAAGCTCTCCGCCCTGGGCGTGCTGGCCGCGAATCTGGCCCATGAGCTCAACCAGCCGCTCAATAACATCCGGATGGCCGCCGACAGCTGCCTGATTCTGATCGAAGAGGGTGACGCCGACCCCGATTATCAGGAGGAACAACTGGCGGTGATCAGCGGCCAGACCCAGCGCATGGCCGATATCATAGATCACGTCCTCATCTTCAGCCGGAAAGACGAGGCGGAGTCCGAACTATTCAATCCGGCCGCCACTGTCCGGAACGCGGTGCGGCTCGTGAAGGATGAGATGCGCCTCGACGGCGTCCGGATTTCAGCCAAGTTGCCCCGAAGCTGTCGCCCTGTCCTCGGCCACCGCGTCCAACTGGAGCAGGTCATGGTCAACCTGTTCACCAACGCGAAGGACGCGATCCTCGCACGCCCGGTCCCCGCCAGGGACGGATCGCGGAGGAAACAGCGGGGCAGGATCACGGTGAATTTGGTCGACGATACGGCGCGGGACCGGGTTCTGATCACGGTCTCGGATACCGGCGGCGGCATCCCCAAGGATGTCATCGACCATCTATTCGAGCCTTTTGTCACCACCAAGGAGGGGGGCAAGGGCACCGGCCTCGGTCTCTCGGTCGCTTACGGCATCGTCACCGATATGGACGGCAGGATCGAAGCGAGGAACACGGCTGTCGGAGCGGAGTTCCTGATCACCTTGCCCGTGGCCGGCGACGGGCGGTCAAAAACGAAAAAGCGATCCGTGCGTCCGGAGAAGATAAAATCCTGATCTCCTGGCTATCCGGCGCCGTCCTCAGGGCCAATCGAGCCCGCGTGGAGGTTTTTGCGGCCGTCGCAAGCCGGTGCCGCTCCGAATGCTAAGGCGGCTCATAAGGAGCGCCTTCGCCCTCTCGGAGCGCGACGGCGCATAACGGAGTTTCGGCTGCTGCTCCGTTGTGGATCCACGAATGGATTCCAAAAAGGGGCACGGGCCTGTCCGCACGGAATGGCCCTGTCAGCGCCGGCCCAATTCGCCAAAGCTTTGACGGCGGGAACCAGGCGCACCGCGCAGCCGCCCACAAGGACGGGCGGCGGGGCTCGAAGCTTGGACGCCCTCGCCTTCTGCCGCGCCTCAGCCGCCCTTCAGGGGCGGCATGATGGCCAGGGTGTCGTTCTCCGAGAGGCTCAGGCTTGCCTGTTCGCTGGGCGGGACGGCATCGCCGTTGACGATAACCAGATAGGTGCCGGTGGGCGGCATATTCAGGAGCTTGATGACGTCGCGCGGCGTCGCCCCCTCCGGCACCTCCAGCTCCGCCCGATTCCGGTTGCCGCCGGCGGGCAGATATTTGCCGAGCAGGCCGCCGGTCTTGATTTTGATATTCATGGGCGCGCCCTCGCCACGCTGGCGCTCACTTGCGCAAGAAGCTGAGCCGTCCCCCCTCACCTTCCCGCTCCGCTGGCCCCTTCCCCTCCCCCTGCGGGGGAGAGGGCCGGGGTGAGGGAGCGCGACGTTCCGGCCGGTACCGCGAATTTCCGCAACCGACCATTAGCCCAAATTGGTGGCGAGATACGCGTAGTTTACCTTGTGCGGGTCGGCCATGAGCTCGGCCTTCCACCCGCCCAGCCTAGCCCGGGTCTGGACCAGGCCGCGGATCACCCCGACATGCTGGGTCAGCCCCAGGCTCAAGGCTCCGACCACCACGTCGTCGTCGAACTCCAGCCTGAGATATTTGAAGTTCTCCTCATCCAGGGCCTCGGCTCCCTCGCCGCCGTCGACCCCCATCCACAGGCCGAACGAGCTGGAGATAAGCCCCAAGGTATTGAGGACATTCATCGAGAGGCTCCCCCGATAGCGCGTCTTCCGGCCGGCCATGTTCAAGCCTGCGATGCGGCCGTGCTCGGCAGCCGTCGGCTGAATCGCGTGGACCACCTTCTCCCCGGTGGAAAAATCGGGACCCTGGGCGACATCGCCCGCGGCATAGATGCCGCCGACGCTGGTCTCGAGATATTCGTTGACGAGGATCCCCTGGTCCGTGGCAACGCCGGTGCCCTCGAGCGAGTCCATGTTGGGCAGGACGCCGGTCGCGCAGACCACGAGATCGGCATCAAGGTCCCCGCCATCGCCAAGCACGACCCTGAGCCCGCCTTGCTTGCCGTCCCTGGCCTCGATCGCGGTGGTTTTCGTCGAGGTCAGCACGGTGACGCCTTTCAGCTCACACCAACGCTTGAGGAGCTCGCCGCCGATCTGGCTCATCATGCGCGCCACCATGCGGTCGGCCAGCTCGACCACGGTCAGTCGCACCTTGCGGGCCGCGAGCGCCTCGAGGACGATGCAACCGATGAAGCCCGCACCGATCAAGACGACGTGCGAGCCTTTCTTGGCCCGCTCCGCGATTTTGCGGGCGTCCTCCAAGGTCCAGCATGGCTCGACCCCGGGCAGGTCGATACCCGGGATCGGCGGCTTGGTTGGACGGGCCCCGGTCGCGATCAACAGGCGGTCGTAACCAAGGCTGTCACCACCGGCCAAGAACAGGGTCTGTGAATCGGGGGAAACCCGCTCGACGACGCCGTCGCGGTATTTGATATCCAGCTTGTCATAGTGCTTTGGGTCGTGCCTCAGATAGGTTCCCTCCTCTCCGATCTGTCCGGCCAACAGATACGGAATCGCCATCCGGGAATAGGGCGGCTCGGGCTCGTTGCCGATCAGCGTGATCGAGGCGGACGAATCCGCCTCCCGCAGCGTCTCGGCGGCAATGACGCCGGCAGGACCGGCTCCAACAATCACGTGTTCCATCGTCGTCCTCCGGCACTCAGATCGCTCAGCTTGCCCGTCGCCCGTCCCGGCGTGTGATGGATCGAGTCAGATGTCGGACACGGACGCCTGGGAAAGGCCACCGGGCGATAATCTCCGGGCGGCCGCCTAGAGCCCCAGCCTTTTGAGGGTCTTCTTCTCCGGGACGCCGTCCTCGTCCCACCCCCTGAGTTTGTAGTATTCCGGGAGCATCTTATCGAGCTCGACGACCTTGCCCTTGGCGGTGCCGGAGGGCGCGGGCTCCTCCAGGATGCGCTTGGGCAAGGTGTCGTCCGCCTTGGTGAAGCCGGCGTCGAGATTGAACTGGCGTTCGGTGTTCCAGATACGCTCGCCCGTCTCCTGAAGGCGTTCGACCGTCCACTCGCCTTCGCAGGCCGCGTCGATCAGCATCTGGAACTCCTCGATGCCCATGGCCGCGGTGACAAACAGGCACAGCCCGCTCGAGTCGACCATCGCGATCCGGTCCTGGGATGTCTTGACCGCCGGCGCCTTACCTTTGGTCGTCTGATCCGCCATGTCCTCCTCGAAGGCGTCGTGCTTCAGATGGCAGGCGCCGCGGTTGCTGGTGGCATAGCCCAGCGCCATGCCCGGCAGGGCCCGCCCGTCGTAGCCGGCGAATTCCTGGCCCTTGACGGCCATGGAGATTTCGGGATGTCCGTATTTTTCGCACAGCAGCTTCGAGCCGAGCCCGAGCTCCCTGCCGAACCCCTCATATTTGCCGGTGAGCTCGGCCATGGTCGTCAACACCTCGGCGGAGCCGAATTTGAGCGGGATGCCGCCGGTGTCCTTGTCGGTTATGACGCCCATTTCGTAGAGCTCCATGGCGGCCGCGAGGGTTCCGCCGAACGAGATCGGGTCCATGCCGTGCTCGTTCATCATGAACCCGGCAAAGGTCAGAGCCTCGATGTCCTCGATGCCGACGGCCGGGCCGAAGGCGTAGGCGGTTTCATACTCCAGGCCGCCCGAGGCGCCCCAATATTCCGGCCGGTTCACGATCGTATAGTGGGTCTGGTCGATCCGCGCGATGCGTCCGCAGGCGATGGTGCAACCGAAGCAGGCCTTGTTGGCCACCAGGTTGGGCTTGCCGTCGCTGGCCCGCGGCTCCTTCATCGCCTCGGCGCCCACCTTGTCGGCGCCCTCGAACTGCACCTGCTGGTTGTTGCGGGTCGGCAAGCCGCCGAACTCCTGCATGACCCCCATCATGGCGTTCGTGCCCAGCTCCGTGAGCTCCTGGCAGCCGGTATTTTCGGCCAGCATCTTCCTGGTGTGCTTGACCGCGGCCATGAACGCCTCGGGATCGTCCACGCGGATGCCGATCGAACCGTGGGCGGCGACCGCCTTGAGGTTCTTCGACCCCATCACCGCGCCGACGCCGGACCGTCCGGCCGCCCGGTGCAGGTCGTTGACGATACAGGCAAAACGCACGCCGTTCTCACCCGGCTTCCCGATCGAGGCGATCTTGAGAAGGGGGTTCTGGTGTCTGGCCTTGAGCTTCTCCTCGGTCTGCCAGACCGTGCCGCCCCAGATGAAGCCGGAGGCCGGCAGAATCTCCACCCTGTCGTTTTCGATGTGGAGGTAGACCGGTTCCGGCGCCCTGCCCTCGATGATGAGCAGGTCGTAGCCGGAGAATTTCAGCTCCGTGCCAAACTTGCCGCCCGAATTCGAGCAGGCGATCGCGCCGGTCAATGGACCCTTGGTCACGACCGCATAGCGACCGCTGGTCGAAGCCATGGTGCCGGTTAAGGGGCCGGTCGAGAAGATCAGGATGTTCTCCGGCGACAGCGCATCGGCCTTCGGGTCCATCTCTTCATAGAGGTATTTGGTCGCCAGGCCGCGCTCCCCGAGATAGAGCCCGGCCCATTCCATGTTCAGGGGCTCGATTTTGCTGGTTCCCTCGGTCAGGTTGACCCGAAGAATCTGTCGCTGCCAGCTCATGGCTTGAACTCCTGTCCTAGGTGGTTGTCTCCGCCTCTATGCGCTCGGCCGATCGTCGGCCGTCTCGCCCATTTGCGTCCCCGCCAACAGCCGGTCCAGCTGGCGTCTCTGCTCATAACCGGGCCAGTTGGCGTCGACATAGGTAATGGCGCCGGTGGGACAGGCATCCGCGCACTGCGGGTCGCCGCCGCACAGGTCGCATTTGATGACCTTGCCGGTGTCCTCGTTGTAGTTCACCGTCCCGAACGGACAGGCGATGGTGCACACTTTGCACCCGATGCAGACATCGTCGGCGACTTCCATGGCGCCGGTCTCAAGATTCTTGGTGATGGCGTCGACCGGACAGGCGTGCATGCACCAGGCCTCGGCGCATTGGGTGCAGGTGTAGGGAACGGTATAGGCCTCCGGCTCGAACTCGAAAATCTTGATCCGGGACTTGGCCGGATTGAACACGCCCTCTTTCTCGAACGAACAGGCGAGCTCGCACTGCATGCAGCTGGTACACAGATTCGGCTGGATTCTCAGGGCTCGTTGCATTGCATCATTATCCTAAGACCGTTTGCCCCTTGCGGGCCTTTGTGAGCTGGGAAGTCCTCGGAGGTGTCTTTCTCGGCGCCAAAACGCGTCGCCTTCTAAAGCCAGGGATGCGTTGGTCGGCAAATCATACAGCCTTTTGGATAGGCCCGTAAAGTTAATGAAAAATGAAACACATCGAGCCGCTCTCCCTCGCTCTGGCTGCAATCCGGCGGGCCAACCCTCGAAGACCGCCGGCGAGCGCTCGAGGTCGCGGGACCGCCTGTGGGCCCGGGCCTCGGGGAGTTGCTTCCCGCCTTTCGCAACCGAAGGCCTGGCGGATGTCTCGACAATGTGGTTCGCGTGCTGTGAAGCGGCCTCCGTGAACCGTCCGTCGCGCTCGTCCCCCTTCCCCCCGCCATTGACACGACTTAGTTTGCCCGGAGAATCATGACCGGCCCAGATACCGGCGCGGAAGGTTGGAAGGCGGCTCTATCATGAGAATCCTCGGTATTGCCGGGTGGAAAGGCAGCGGCAAGACGACTCTGATCGTGAGACTGATTCCGGAACTGATCGGACGCGGGCTTGCGGCCTCCACGGTCAAGCACATCCACCACAACATCGCGATCGACAAGGCCGACGAGGACGCTCGCGCGCTGCGCAAGGCCGGCGCTGCCGAAGTGATCGTCTTCTCCGAGAAGCGCTGGGCCCTCATGCATGAACTGCGCGGCACGCCGGAACCGAGCCTTGAGGAGCTGGTCTCCCGAATGACTCCGGTCGATCTCCTGCTGGTCGAGGGCTTCAAGAGATACGCCCACGACAAGCTCGAGGTGCACCGCCGGGCCTCGGGCAAACCCCTGCTGTGCGGGCAAGACCCTCACGTCGTTGCGGTGGCGAGCGACGGACCCCTGCCCCAGGTGAAGCTGCCGGTGCTCGACCTCAACGACGTTCCGGCAATCGCCGACTTCATCGTGAGCTACTGCCAGTTGCGCGGGGCGTGAGGGCGCCCCACCCTCACCCGCTTGCTCGAAACAGGTCCTACGCGGATTTCGGGTTTCCCCGGCGCTCACTGGCGCGGTGGCGCGAGGCATGAAGGCTCGGCGATCCACCCGGCGCTCACTGGCGCGGTGGCGCGAGGCATGAAGGCTCGACGATCCACCCGGCGCTCCACTGGCGCGGTGGCGCGAGGCATGAAGGCTCGGCCCTTGCCAAAGGTCCGTAAAGCCCAGTCAAAGACCCTGGCGCGACGGCCGGTCGCACCAGATGCCCTCGTCAGGCCCCCCTTGGCCTGTTCCGCTGCCTCGATGGGTTGGTGGATGGAAGCGGCGTCGCGCCGGGGGCTAATTCTCCGGGGGCTTATCCTTCGGGGCCTCCTCCTCGGGAGCCTCCTCCTCGGGAGCCTCCTCCTCAGGAGCCTCCTCCTCGGAAGCCTCCTCCTCGGGAGCCTCCTCCTCGGAAGCCTCCTCCTCGGGAGCCTCCTCCTCCGGGGTCTCCTCCTCGGAAGCTTCCTCCTTCGGGGTTTCCTCCTCGGAAGCTTCCTCCTTCGGGAGCTCCTCCTCGGAAGCCGCCTCCTCGGAAGTCTCCTCCTCGGGAGTCTCCTCCTCGGAAGCCTCACTCTCCGGGGCCGGCTCCGCGGGAGCCTCAACTGCCGGCGCCGGCTCCTCTGCGGCCTGACCCTCCGGGGTCAAATCCACAGCCTTCACTCCACGGCGATCGGTGATCACTTGGTAGCCGATCCGCTGGCCTTCCATCAGCAAAGCCATTCCAGCGCGCTCGACCGCGGTGATGTGCACGAAAACGTCCTTACCACCGTCGTCCGGGGTGATAAAGCCATAGCCCTTCGTCGGGTTGAACCATTTGACAGTACCATTAGACATCAATCTTGCCTTTCAAAAGTCCAGGTAAAAGCCTCCCCGCCTCCTACCCGTAGCGTGTTCCAAGCGTCACAATGTCAGGGAAGTGACCAACGGAAACAGTCAAACCAAGCTACGCCAAGGCGATGTGCGGCCCAAGGCATTCGATGCTACGCATCTTGCCCGCCAGCACAAGGGAAATCTGCATTACGATGATTTGACGCACAGCCTGGTGGGCTTGGAGGACTGCCTGCCGTGGTTCCGTACGCGGGAAAATTGGACCCCTGAATTTTTCCAATCGGACTGCTCTTGATTGGCAGGGACCCACGTGGGCCGGATTGGTGCCCCCAACGGGATTCGAACCCGTGTTGCCACCTTGAAAGAGTGGAGTCCTAGGCCTCTAGACGATGGGGACCCGGCCGGCCAATCAACTAAACGGCGTCGGCGGTAAAAGCAAGCCGCTTACATGTCGATGCCCGGCCCGCAGGAAGGCATGCGCCCGGGACCGCGGCCTCGAGCTGGCGTCGCTCAGCATTGTGGGCGTCAAGCCGCCGCGCCAGCGCGAGCGCCTGGACGGGGCCCTGGGCGGACAGCAAGCGACGGCAACGCGCGGTGGCTTCAGTTCTCGCGTAGCGCCCGGTTGAGGCTGGTGGTGATCGGCTTGAGGATGTAGTCAAGGGCCGTCCCGCTCCCGGTCACGATCATCACCTCCGCCGGCATGCCCGGATAGAGCACGAGATCGTCCAGAACCTCCTTCTGGCTCTCGTCGAAGAGCACCCGGGCGACGTAGTAAGGCTGGCCGGTGCGCTTGTCGATAAGCCGGTCAGCGGAGACGTAGGCCACGCGCCCGTCTAGCATGGGCGTGGTGCGCAGCGGGAAGGCGGTCAGACGGACCTGCGCCGGCAGGCCCGGATGCACCACGTCGATATCCTTGGGATCGATCCTTGCTTCGATCACAAGACGATCTTCGCTCGGCACGATATCGAGCAGCGGCTCTCCCGAGGCTATGACGCCACCCGGCGTGTGCACCTGCAAGGCGACGATCGTGCCGTCGATTGGGGCGCGAATTTCAGTCCGGTGCAAGACATCCTCGGCGGCGCGCATGCGTTCGACCAGGTCGAACTGCTCGCTCTGGACATCGCGGAGCTCCTTGACGACCTCGTTGATCAGGGTTGTCTGTAGCTCGGAGATATGCAAGCGCGCCTCGGCGATGTTCTGTTTGACCCGCGCAATCAAGGCCTCGTTCTGGCTGCGGCTGCCTTCGATCTCGGCCTCCCGGCGCTGCAGCGCCAGCAGCCGCGGCCTTCTCGCCAACCCCTTCTCGAGCAGGTCCTGGACGTCGGAAATTTCGTCGCTGATCAGTCGGAGCTGGGTGTCCTCAGCCACAATCTGGCCTTTCAGGCCCTTGATCTCCTCGGCGAATTGGGCGATGCGCTGCTCGATTATCGCGACCTGGCCGGCAAGGGCCTTGCGCCGGGCCACGAAGATGTTGACCTGCCCGTCGATGACCTCCGCGACCTTCGGATCGTCCGATTCGGCCAGCAGCCAATCGGGAAAATCGATCTTCTCCCGCCCGTCGCGCTCGGCCATCAATCTCGCTTGGAGGGCGTTGGCGGCCTTGTACCGTCCCTTCAGGAGTTCGAGCATGGCCCGCGGCTGGGTCTCGTCCAGGCGGATAATCACCTGACCGGCGGAAACCATGTCGCCTTCCTGCACCAGGATCTCGCCCACGATCCCACCTTCCAGGTGCTGTACGGTCTTGCGTTTGGTGTCGACGATGACGACTCCCGGGGCGATCGCCGCGCTTTCCAGGGGGGCCAGAGCCGCCCAGCTCCCGAGTGCGCCGAAGAACAGGGCGATGATCAGAAGCCCCGCGACGACCGGCCATCCGAGGCCGATCCGTCCCGCCGGTTCTAACCCCGGTGCTGGTCCCGACGGCTCGGCGGGCGACGACGCGGCGGGGCGATCGGACTTCACGAGGTCCATGGGCTGCGGATCCTAGCCGTGGCGGCGTGTGGAGGTGCCGGTGATCTTCGCGCCGGCGGCTGGCCCGGTGAGCTGCGCGATCACTTCGTCGCGGGCCCCGAATGTCTGCACGGTGCCATTGCGAAGGATCAGGATCTTGCCCACGTGGCGCAGGATGCTCGGCCGGTTGGCGATCACGACCACGGTTACCCCGCGCTTCTTCAGCGTGTCGATGGCTTTCAGCAAGGATTCCTCGCCGGTTTGGTCGAGGCTCGCATTCGGCTCGTCGAGCACCACGAACCTGGGCGTGCCGTAAACCGCGCGGGCCAGCGCGATGCGTTGACGCTCGCCGCCGGACAGCGCGGTCCCGCCCTCGCCAATCTCGGTCTCGTAGCCCTTCGGCAGGCGCAGGACCATCTCGTGGACACCCGCCAAGCGTGCCGCCTCGATGACGGACTCGGGGTCCGCTTCACCCATGCGCGCGATGTTTAGGTGGACCGTGCCGCTGAACAGTTCCACGTCCTGCGGCAGGTAACCGATGTGCCGGCCCAGATCCTCCGGTTCCCATTGGGCGACGTCGACCTCATCGAGCCGGACATGGCCGGCCCGCGGCTGGAAGTTGCCGATCAGCAGGCGCGCCAGCGTCGTCTTGCCCGCCGCGGAGGGTCCGATGAGCCCCATGGCCTCGCCCGGTCCGAGATCAAAAGTGATGCCCTTGAGCACCGGCTCGGAGGCGCCCGGGTAGACGAAGGCGAGTCCCTCGACGGTCAGCCGGCCGCTCGGCGCCGGCAGCAGCATGGCTTCCCCGCGCGGCGGCGTCTCGTCGAGCTGTCGTTTGACCCTATGGTACGCGTCGCGCGCGGCGATCGTCGACCTCCAGGCGCCGATCGCCTGTTCCACCGGCGCCAGGGCGCGACCCATCAGGATGGTAGCGGCGATCATCACCCCGGGCGTGATCTCGCCGAGGATCACCAGCCAGGCCCCGGCGCCGAGCATGCCGATCTGAAGGCACAGCCGCGCGAACTTGGAGAGGGCGGTGATGCCGCCGCTGCGATTGCTGGCCCGGGCCTGGAGCGCCAGCGTCTCGGTGTTTTGCCGGTGCCAACGGCGGACCAGGTTCGGCATCATCCCCATGGCTTCGATCACGTCGGCGTTGCGCGCCGCGGCCTCGGCTTGGTGCAGCGCCTTGATCGAGCTGCCACCGGACAGCAGCATGAGGTTGCGCGTCGCCAGCTCGTTGGAGATGGCCAACGCGAACAGTACCAAGGCCCCGGCAAGCGCGAGCCAGCCCAGCAACGGGTGCAGCACAAAGACGATCGCGATGAAAATCGGCGTCCAGGGCGAATCCAGGATGGGAAAGATCGCAGGCCCGGTGAGAAACGTCCGAAAGGTCGAGAGGTCCCTGAGCCCCTGCACCGAAGGATCCTTCCCCTGGCGCAGGCTCGCGGCGATGCTGCACGTGAGCACGGGCCCGCCCAGCTTGCGGTCGAGCCAGGTGCTGATCCGCACCAGCGCGTTGGTGCGCACCACCTCCAGCGCCGCCAGGGTAAGGACGGCGGCAACCGCGATGACCGTCAGCAGGATCAGGGTCTCCGTGCTGCGGCTGGCGAGCACACGGTCGAACAGCTGCAGCATGTAGAGCGGCACCGTCAGCATGAGCAGGTTGATGCACAGGCTGAACAGCGCTACCGCGACGAAGCCGCCGCGACAGGCGGCCAGCGCGTCCTTCAAGAGCGGATTGGTGGTTTCCTTCACGGCACCGCCAGCGATCGACCTCAACGGGCCTTATAATAGCAGACCGCCCGGCCCGGCGATACTTGCCGAACCGGACGGCGACCAGTGGCGGTTTCGATGGCCTCGGCCATGAGCGCCACGACAACCGTTACACGAGCACCAGGTCGCCTTCCATGATCCCGCTGACTCCCAGCAGCGTCACCATATCGCCGCTGTCGAAGGTGACCACTGTGTCGGTGACCAAGTCCCCGTCCACATCCGCTTCGCTTGTGCCCGCGATCATGAGGCCGTCCGTAAGGGACAGGATGTCGTTGCCAAGGTTGAAGTCCGTGATCGTATCGATGTCGGAGCCGGAGCCCGGGCCGAAGACGAAGGTGTCGTTACCGCTGCCGCCGGTGAGAATGTCGCTTCCGGCACCGCCGTCAAGGATGTCGCTTCCCTTGCCGCCGTCGAGCTCATCGTCGCCGGCGCCGCCGAAAAGCTCGTCTTTGCCGTTGCCGCCGATGAGCACATCGTCGTCCGTGCCGCCGTAAAGCCCATCTTTGGCGTTGCCGCCGTCGAGCTCATCGTCGCCCGTGCCGCCGAAGAGCTCATCGCTGCCGTTGCCGCCGACGAGCACATCGTTGCCGTCGTCGACGGCGCCGGCACCGAAGGTTAGCACAATATTGTCGAACTGATACACTTCGCCTAATGCTTGCGTCCAGCTCACCGAGACGAGGTTGGTGAAGTCGACGTCGGGGAACACATCGCTGAAGACAAGGGTTTCGAATCCGGGATCGCCGTCGAGCGTGAAGTTTTGGGTAACGGTACCGCCGCCGAAAATTTCACCCGTGAAGGTGATGGTGCCCGCCCCCACTACCTCCGCCAGATCGATGGATTCCAAGGTAAACGCGCTGCCGTCGACACTGGTCAGGGTCGTCGTACCAGGTGAGTTACCGAGACGCAGCGCGTCAAAGAAAAAGCTAGACCCAATGCCGTCAGAAACGAACCCGCCAGTGGGAGGAGGTGTACCAACGCCAAAGGCCTGGAGCAGGAAGTCGTCCTCGGTGACAGAGATGGGCACCACAAGAAAACTAGTAGCGTCGTCCGGATTCAACGTGTCGAAGTCAAGGATGACCGTTTCCCCAGTGGCTTCACCCTCGGGGCCGCCGAAGAGTATGTCGTCGCCGTTACCCCCGTCGAGCGTATCGTCGCCGGCTTGGCCCTCGAGGAGGTCGTCGCCGGAAAGGCCGAAGATCTCGTCGGGATCGCTCCCGCCCGTCAGGGTGTCGTCGCCGGATGTACCTTCAATTGTCGCCATGGCTCAAATCCTCCCTAGAAAAGCGCCGGTGTTACGCTTGAGCCTGTGAGTTGACCTTCATTTCGAGCATCGCGTCCGCCACCTGGCTTCCCCCGCCTCTGTCCTCCGCCGCGGGCTGTGGCGCGGGCTCTGGCGTCGCGCGTTGCGGTTCTTTTTTCAGGATCTTGACGATCTCCACCATGGTGAAGCCCTCCTGTTTCAAGCCGTTATACGTGTAGACGATGCGACATGATGCACATCCGGCGGGCCGACTCTCCTCGCCTTACAATCTGAGACTACCGTTTGTCATATTGAGTAACGTTTTGCCGGGTTCCTCTTTCGTTCCCATCAGCGCCGAGAACCGGGCCAATGCCGGGGCGAACCGCAGCTAGACGGCTCCGACGGTCCAGTGCCGACAAAACATGTGGCACCGGCCAGTGGTGGCCGTCACGTCTCAGATTTTCCCGAATCTCAAAGCTTTAATGGGATGCCTGCCGGTCGAATAGCGGTCACGTGACAGCGTGTGCAGCGAGCGGCAGTGTGACGTTGCCCGGTGCGGCGCGTCGGTGGCGACGCGCGGCCCCGGGCGTCACGACGCGGCCGCGCCCTGTTTCCGCCCTTCGATCACGCCCAGGAATGCCTTCTCGAGTGACGGCGAGCGCTCGCGTGTTTTGAGATCGGCCGGTGTACCGGAATAGGCCAACTGCCCGTCATGAAGGATGGCGATCTGGTCACACATCTCGTCCAGGTCTGCGAGAATGTGGGAACTGAGAAACACCGTTTTCCCACGCGCCTGATACCCGGCGATCTGCTGTTTGAACAGGATGCGTGCCTTCGGATCGAGGCCCTCCAACGGCTCGTCCAGGATCAGCAGCGGAAGGTCCGTCATGAAGGTCGCCAGCAGGCCAAGCTTCTGACTCATGCCTTTGGAATATACCCTGATCCGCTTGTCGAGGGCGGCGGCATCGAGCCCCAGGCTCTCCGCGAGCTCGCTCGCCTGGGCGCGCTCGAAGCGCCGTCCGAAATAGGAGAGGCTGAAGCGGATAAACTCGGCGCCGGTCAACAGGGCCGGCGGCTGGAATTTCTCCGGCAGGTAGGCAAGATTGGCGCGGCTCGCCGGATCCCGATGGTCGCGGTCGAAGATGCGGACGATGCCGGCGGCCGGCTTGACCAGAGTGAGAATCGCCTTGATCAGCGTCGTCTTGCCGACCCCATTGAGCCCGATCAGCCCGAAGATCTTGCCCTGCTCGACGCTCAGGGAGACCTCTTGGAATACGACCTGCTTGCCGTAGCGCGCCGTGACCCCTTCAACCGTCAAGGCCTCGACCATGATCCCGAATCACCACGCTTGCTGTGAACGCCATCGCGCCGGGTCACGGCCCCGACCAAGTGCGATCCGCGATCGGCAGCCTCGGAGCGCCCTCGACCACATTTTCGGTGGACACGATATAGGTCTGGTTCGGCCACAGCTGGACGGAAAGCGGCAGCCGGTCGTCGCCGATACGCAACTTAACCTGGATCGAATCGCGCTCAACCGCGAGCGCCTCGATATGCTTGGGCCAACGGTCGGGGGTAACGCGCTCGCCATTCAGCCAGATGGTCCAACTGCTCGGGCTGAAATAGACGATTGCCGACAGATGCAGCAAGGTCGGGCCGACCGGCTGCTTCACAACGCGAGGAGCGGCGGGCGCGGCTGGCGCGGCTGACTGCTCCTCCTCGGGGCCACCCGCAAGGGCCTCGTTGATCAGCTCGATCTCATGATCGGTGAACAGCAGTGAGGTGAGCGGCGTGCCGACCCCCGGCACCGGCGACTCGAAGCCTGCGGCCGGGCCGGCGGCCAACACCAGAGCAACGCCGAGCGCCGCGATTGTGGGAAACGCGCCCATCAGCTCTGCTGCACGGTCTTTTCGGCCGGCGGGCGCAACACACGCCACTCAAGCACCGCCTCTCCAGTCACCAAGTCGACCGACCGGCCGTCGCGAAGGATGGCAAGGCTTTCATCGGTCGGTGTTGACGATCTCTCCAGGACCAATGTCACCAGTCTGACCTGGCCCGGCAATTCGTCGACGACCGCCCGGACGAACTCGATCAGATCAGTGTCGAGCAAGCCGTCCATCGTGATCGTAATCCTGGTCGACGCGACGGTGAAACCGCTGTTGCGTGCCAACGGGTCGTCAAACGTCCTTTCGGGGGCGATCTCGTAACTGATGCTGGTGAGCCCGTAGGCCTTGCGGAGCCGGTCCAATAGCTTGGACGCTTCCAGCCGATCTTGGGGGTCGAGGAATCCCCGTTCCAGCAACTTTGCGTACGCATCGCCACTTTGCGCCAACTTCTCGAGTTCCATAGCCGCGACGTCCAAGCTGGCCCGCACACGCACGGAAGAGTTCTGCATGTTGTTTCGCCGCAACTCCAGGTCGCTGCTCAATGGTTCCAAGTAGCTGAAGAACACCGCGAGCAGGGCGATATTGAGCGCCGCCAGCACCACCGGTAGGCGGACTTGGCCGATGATCTTGGACAAAATCATCCCGCTGGCCCCTTGATCAAGATCTCGGCGGATAGCTCGCCCACGCTGCCGAGCGGGACGTCTTCGCTCGAGGAGCCGACAAAAGTCTGACTCGGCAAGATGTCGAGCGGCGGGCGAACAACTTCGACACGCTGCTCGGTAAATCGCTGCTGCAGCCGGTCGGCCAGCGCGTTGGCTTCAGCGATCGCGCGCTCGGGATCGGTGACTGAGCTCAGATCCAGGGTCAGAATGATGCCCAAGGTGGGGGACGACTCGCTATCCGGTTGGGACACACCGGACGTCACCTGGCGGGTTGTCGCAACGCGGGCGTCCTCGGTTTTCCAAATCAGCCTTTTCAAATGATGGCCGGGGCCAAGGCTCTCGCCGATTGCCCTCAGCATCGGCAACGGATCGACCGTTTCAGCAACCAGTCGGGTATGAATGTCAAGGCTGATGGTGATTTTCTTCGGTCGATCCGGGTACTGTTCGATCTCAAGTTTCATTTGGTTCAGGCGACCCTGGAGCTGCTCGAGGATCGTGCTGGCCAGGGTGACATCCTGCCTGAGCGGCCACAAGTCGGCTACCGTGTTGCCGCAGTACGCGGCCAACATTATGGCCGACATGGATAGCGCGGGGACCACCCACTTCCGCGCCGCGGCCACCTGCACCTGGCGTTGGCCCAACGCTGTCGCGGCCAGGTTGACGGTTGGTTTGCGCCTGCCAGCGGCCCAGGCGGCATACAGGAGCTCGCCGAAGTCGCCGGCCGGGTCGACAACGTTGGTGAGCTCGAGCAGCGCGCCCGCCTCAGTCGGCGTCAACACGGTCATGCTGCGAACCGGCAACTGGCTGCGGTCGAGCGTCTCGCGCAGCGACCTGGGACCGATCACGATCACGTCGAGACCGTCGCTCTCCGTGTAACCAAGACGAGTCAGGTAACCGAGCGTGGAGGACAATTCTTGCGCAATGATCCCCGCGGTTTCGGACCCCTCGGATGAGTCAGGCGTGAGGCGGGTCATGGCAAGCCGACCACGGCGAACCACGATTTGGCGGAACCCGCCCGTCTGCTGGTGGCTGATGAGCAGGGTCCACTCACCCTTCTCACCCGTCTCGCCCTTCTTACCCTTCTTACCCTTCTTACCCTTCCCAGCGTCCGGGCGCGTGATTGCGCGGGCCAACGCATCGGCCAGGCTCGCCGACTCGATCGGGAGCATGGCCAGGCTGGCAATCGGATTGCTTATGCTGTGAAGGAATGCGATCCAGTTTTCCAGTTCGGGCGACGACGGGAGGGCGACGAAGAGATACAGAGGGTCGCCCCGCGGGCCGATCCTCTCGCCGAGAGGAAGAGCCGCCTTGATCTCATCAGACGGGTAGTCGATGTTGAGCCTGCGCCTGATTACCCGGCGGCGAGCCGCCGGTCCGACCGGCGGGATAGCTGTCCTGCGGTACGACTGCTCCAGCATATCGATTAGTACGATCACCGGCACGCGACGCCGCTCCTCGATCGCGTTGGTGAGTCGCTCAACCGCCGCGTCGCCGAAGTCGGTAACGGTCCATTTGCCGCGCACCCGACCGTCCGCGACGTAGCTAAGCACGGCGCCTGCGTTGCCGATGATCAGGACATAGCGTGGGTTCGGACCCAGCAGGCGCTTCAGCATCACAGATCACACACCGAGTGCGCCCAGACTGTCGTAGAGCGGACCGAATACGGCGAGGGCAATCCATGCCATCATGCCGCCCAGGAGAACGATTAGCGCCGGCTCGATCATGGCGATCATCGCCTGGATCGACTCGTCGACGTCGCGATCGTAAAACTCGGCGACGTTCAACAGAGTATCCTCAAGTTTGCCCGTGGCTTCACCGACCCTTACCATGTGTACGACCATTGGGGGAAACTCGCCCGCGGTTTGCATCGCCGAAGACAACGGGTCACCGGCCTGAACCCGATCGTGCACCACCTCCACCGCCTGGCGCAAGCTGCGGTTGTTTACCATCCGCTTGGCTGCCCCCAGGCAGGCCAGCACCTCGATGCCGCTGCGGAACGTCACCGCGAAAATTTGGGCGAAGCGCGCGAGCGATATCTTCTTAATCACCGGCCCGATCACCGGCACGCGCAAAAGCAAATAGTCGGTTTGGAGCGCGAAATCGGCTGAAACGCGCCGGGCCGCTCGGATTAGCACATAGAGCCCGACCGACACGATTATGATCAAGTACCAATAGTTCTGGAAGAACTCGGAGACCGCGATGAGAGCGCGGGTCTCGAGCGGCAATTCGTGGCCCACGAATTTGAGCATCTCCACCACTTGGGGCACGACGATCGTCATCATGAACATGATCGTGCCCAGCATGACTACGGCGAGAATGGCCGGATAACGGGTGGCTTTCTTGATCTTGGCGGTCATTTCCTCGACCCATTTGAGGTGCTTGACCAACTCCCGGAACGAGTCGGCCAAGTTGCCGGTCTCCTCGCCGGCCGCGATCAGTGACGTGAACACCGAGCTGAACACGCCTGAATGCACGCCGAAGCCGGCAGACAGTGGCACACCTTCATTGACGTCGCGGTGAATCTCGGTCAACACGTCCTGGAGCCGCGCCGAATCCATCGAATCGCGGGCTTCGGCCAAACTCTCAAGGACCGGCACGCCGGCGGCTTCCATCTGCTCTAAATGAACACAGAGGCGCACCAAGTCGCGCGAGCTGATCCCCCTGGAGAGGACGAGCAAGCCGCTCTGCATCTTGATCGTCTTGCAGTCAATCAAGTCGAGGCCGCGGTCGCGCAGCCGCCGGTCCAGCTCGATTTCGTTGGCCGCCCTGACGCGGCCGCGCAGCCACCGGCTATGTTGGTCCATCGCCCGATATGCGAATTCCGCCATGACTAAAACCGCGACTAAAACCGCGCGATCAGATTGACCGCCTTGGCCAGGCTCGGGATGTCGATCTCACCGGCCAGCACCTTGCTAATGCCATCTTCAGCCAGGGACTTGATCCCCTCCTGCCGGGCACAGGCCTTGAGAGCGGCGCGGTTGGCCCCCGTCGAGATGATCTCATCCAGTTCATCGTCGATCGCCACGATCTCGGTGATCACCGTGCGGCCCAGGTAACCGATTTTCTGGCAAGCCGCGCAGCCCGCCGGGTGGTAGATTTCCGGTGGCTCGCCGGAATCGACGCGGAGGATACGGCACTCGTCGGCATTCGCCGGCCGAGCCTGCTTGCACTTGGGGCAAAGCTTGCGCACCAAACGCTGGGCCATGACCGCAATCACGTTACCGGCCAGCAGTCCCGGCTGGAGCCCGAGGTCCACCAGCCTGGGCAAAGCCGCCAGCGCGTCGTTGGTGTGTAGCGTCGCAAACACTTGGTGGCCGGTCATCGCCGCCCGCAGCGTCATACGGGCGGTCTCGGCGTCGCGGATCTCACCGATCAACACAATATCCGGATCCTGGCGCAGGATCGCGCGGACGCCTTCGTCGAAGTTGACGCCCGTGCCTTCCCTGACCTGGGACTGGCGAATCAGCGGCAGCTCGTATTCGACCGGATCCTCCAGCGTCATAATGTTGACCTCTATCGAGTTGATGTTATTGAGCACCGCGTAGAGGGTCGTGGTCTTTCCGCTGCCGGTCGGGCCGGTGACGATGATGATGCCCTCCGGCCGCATCAGCGCACGCTCCAGGATATCCAAGCTGTTCTGGCTAAAGCCGAGTTGGTTGAGGGTGAGCAGCGCGCGGCTCTTGTCGAGCACGCGCAGGACGATGTTCTCGCCGTGAATCGTCGGCAAGACCGAGACCCGAAAGTCGATTTCGTGGCTGCCGAAATTGAAGGAGAACCGACCGTCCTGGGGATTGAATTTATCGGTGATGTTCATGGCCGACATGATCTTTATGCGTTGAGACAGCGCCGACCAGTAGTCCTTGTGCAAGGTGCGGATTTCCCTCATTACGCCATCGATTCGATAGCGCAGGCGCACGAACAGTCCCCCCGGCTCAAAATGCAAGTCCGAAGCGCCCTGCTTGACAGCGTCGATCACGATGGCGTTGACCAGCCGGATCACAGGGTGTGAGTAACCTTCGTCCTCGCTCAAAGCGGCCGTGATGTCGACCTGCCCGGTGTCCATCTCGTGCAGAATCCCGTCGATGGACATCTCGTATCCGTGGGCCTGGTCGATGGCCGTCGCGAGATCGCCGGGCGCGCATATCCACGGCCGGATGGTGAGCCCGGACGGCAGATAGCGGCGGAGCGCGTCAATCGCAACCACATCGTCGGGGTCGGCCATTGCGACCAGGACCATCGTGTCGGTTATCGAGAAGGGCAGCATCCGGTTGCGGACGGAAACGTCCTTCGGCACAAGCTTCACCACCTCGGGATCAACCAAGGTTGTCGCCGGGTCGAACCGCTCTAACCCGTGGGTCTCGGCCAGGACGTTGTTAAGCTGGACTGCGGTAATGAAGTCCAACTCGACGAGGATCGCGCCCAGCATTCTGTGCGAGTGCTCCTGCTCGCGCAGCGCAACACTGAGCTGGTCTTCGGAGATCAGGCCGAGCGCGAGAAGGTTCTCGCCGAGTCGCTGCCGGGAGATCGTAGTACTGTCGGCCTCGGGCATCGTTCCTCCACTATACGAATACGCCGCTAATACATCGGCATGTGCAACGCGCTGGGCGCCCATTCGGCAATTCTTCTTTTAAGATCATTAGCGCCCGGCCCGGCGGCTTAACAATTATTACAAACACGTGGGTATCATTTCAAGCGTTCCTCTGGCGCCCTCGGGACGGCGCGAGCCCGCCAGTAGAACGCCCCACCTATGGACAGCCAGGCTCGCAGAATTTCTCCATGTTCAGGCCGTATTTACTGACCGCGGCCTTGAAGTTGGTAAAAGACATCACCAGGAGCGTGTCGTCGCCGTCGTTGTTCGAGTCGGTCCCGTCGATGTTTTGGGTGAGGGAAAATATCACTTCTTCGTCCACAGGGTCAGTTTCGAGCGCCCACGCGGCGCCGAGGTCGTCGGCCACGTGATTGGCGTCGCGGACGTACGCGCGGCTGGCGGTGGCGTTACGATTCTTTCCCGGCGCGATCAGCACGAACACGGTCTGAGCGCTCTCCACGAGGTCCTGGCTATTAAACGGGTCCGTGACGTCCGGCCCGCGGCGGACCTGAAGCAGCGGGCTGGTGAGCGGCGCGCCGATGGCATCCACCTCGGTACCGAGGGCGGCGTCGGGCGGCAGCGTACCCATCGGGTAGGCACCCGTGATCGTGTAAAGCCCGCGGACGTTGTTATTAGCATCGGTGTGGTAGACAAAAAGCGGACTGAGAATGGTGCCGTTGTAAGTCACAGTCATGTTCCACTCGAAGCCGCGAAAGCCGGCGGCGCAGGTGACGCCGGCTTCCACCAGGTTATCGTCGGTGTAAGGGCTGGCAACATAATACTGGAGACGCAGATTGTCGCCGTCGAGGAGGCTGTTGGTTAGCCCCAGCTCGGCCCATGGCAGGTCGCCCCCATGCTTGTTGGCCGTACCGAACCCGGTATCAACAGAAGTCGACGTGACGACGCCGGCCGCGTCGGTGTCGGGCAGCCCGCCCTCGAAATCGGCGGCGAAGGGCAGGCAGCCATTGTTCGAAGCGGCGAAGGCGACCAGCGCGTCCCGCGCGGTCTCCAGCGCGGCCCCCGTGTCCTGGGTGCGGGTGGCCCCGATCGACGAGGCGGCGATTCTCAGTAACGGCATCAGGAGCACGCTGATTACCACGATGACGATCGCCAGCTCTATGATGGTGAATCCCGCCCGGGATCTTTGGCCGAACGAAATGCGGTGCATGTCCATTGAGCCCCCACATTCATCTCTGTTTGAATGCGGACCGCACGTTATGCTTGGCGCGTGCCGATGGCAACGCTTTTGGCGCCCGCACGCACCCAATGGACAGGAGCCGCCCGGATCAGCGGGCGGTTCCCGTCAGTCATGCACCAGGCCTATCTCGACCTAGAGCTCAAATTTCACGACACATCCACTGGTGAGGGTAGCATTCCAGTTAGAAGTGGCAAGGACAGGAGGAATCGCAGCATCGGTACAGGTATCGGTCACCGTTCGGATGCTGCCGGTACCCGGTCTCCCGTCGTCGGCCTTCGAATCGATGATCTCAGCCTGCTCGCTGTCGACTACCCCGGTCGGGGTGACGGCAGCGCTTCCGAGGGTCATCCAGTGGGTCGTTTTGCCGACCGCTGCTTCGTTTCGGACCGTATAACCGCCGGCGATCGCCGCCGAAGGCAGGCCGTCGCCGAACGTGGCGCCACCGACGGGACTAACGCCGGAGATCATGTTCGAGGCCGCCAGGTGAGCCCAAAAATGCAGCGTTTCGTCTCCAACTGCGCCGCCGACGCCGTCGCCATCGATGACGCCGTCGCCATTGCCGTCGGTGAGGGGGAGCCCTGAGGGGCCGCCGATTCTGGTATTCGCGTTGGCGTAGTCCCCCGGCAGTGCGGCATATTTGTCGGTGAACGTCCTCACCGCGGCACTGAACGATGCGGCCTCGGTGATCGTCCCCTTGATGCGGGCGCTGGTTATCAGCTCCTGGCCCTTCAGCACACCGGCGATGATCAGGCCGATGATAACGAGCACAATGGCCAGCTCAATCAACGTGAAGCCGCGCTGGGCCTCGACGCCGTTCCGGTCTCCGGGAGCCGACCCGATTGGTGTTGGGAAAGCCATAACAAACATCTCCCTTTCGGCTGGGTAAACCATGACTTTTGCCAAAGTATGAATGCCTTTGAGGACGGCACTTATACACCTCTGTTGGGCCCGTGCTCCTCATACTGCAATTTGAGGAACTTTTTTCGAGTGGCGTTTTGAGCGAGGTTTCGCACGTCCTGACGCCCCTCGTCACGGTCCTCGATCCCGACGCATCACGCTTGTTCGGGCTCGCCTGCGGCTCCTCATCTTGGCACCGTGCAGTGCTGGCGTTACGCGGCGGGCACGCACCGTTGACTACTGGCTCTGAAGGTGACTACTGGCTCTGAAGGCCTACACAGGGCCTGGTCGACCCCTCGTCGGGCAAAACGTCATCGTCACCGCGTTCACGGGCGCTACGGCGTTCACCTGCAGGCGCGGCGGCATGGTCGAGGACATGTCGTCGACGCTGCAACGCGCGGCCAGAGGCGTTCCATGCATAAGGCGGGCACTGATTCCCATCCGGCCCGGCCCCTGGGCGGCGGGACCGCCCTAACCCAGCGTCCCGCAGGGATGGGCTGTCACGACCGCTCGGCGCTGGGCTCCGAGCCGTCGGACTCGCCACTGGCCGTCTGGCGGTCAGGCTCGCCACTGGCCGCCAGGCGATCAGGTGCGGCCGCCGCGGCCACCCGGAACGCGGTCGGCGTCAAGCCGGTCATCTCCTTGAATACACGGTTGAACGAGGCCAGGCTGTTGAAGCCGGCATCAAAGGCGATCTGGATCATTTGCAGATCGGAGCCGCTAAGAAGGCCCTTGGCTTCCTTGATCCGGTGTTCGTTCAGGAGCTGACGAAAGCTCTTGGTGAACGCAACGTTGATGACGCGCGATAGAACGTTTTCCGACACGTTGAGCTCGCGCGCCAAGTCGGCGCGGCTGAACCTCGGCTCCTGGTAAAGCTTGTCGAGAGTCATCAGGTCCCGAATCCGGTCCGCCAGGGCCCGTTCCTCTGCCGTCAACTCGACGGGTCTGCGCAGCATCACGCCGGGGAGCAGCACCACCGGCTTGGGATCGATCCGGAACACCAGCGTCGTCACCAGGTAGACGAAGGTCAGGCCAAACATCGTGCGGGCGAACGTCGCCTCGTCCGGGCCAACCATTTCCACTGCCCGCGGAAGGTCCACCCCCAGGTTCAGGATGCTGAAGACGATCAGCGCCAGCACGACCCAATAGCGGTCAAGCGTGCCTGGCGGCCGCCGGAGTCGCCCCAGCAGCCCGCGTTGCAGCCATAGCAGAAGCAGGATCACCGCGCCGGGGATTACGCCGAACACCCGCAACAGCGGTACCATGTCGGGACCCAGGCCGACGCCGGTATAGCTTTCGCTGCCGGCGACCGCGGCCAGTATTATAGGCGGGCCGAGCAACGGCAAGGCGAGCACGGCGAGATGCCGCCGCTCCGGCAGATGCCCGAGCGCGACCTGCAGGATCAGGAGATAGGTGAGCACCGGGATCCACGCCTGAGCCAGCCAGATCGCGGCCGCGTTCCAAAGGACGAGCCGCGGATCGACCGCCGCGGGGAAGCCGAAGCCCAGGCCAAGGGCGATGAAAAAGGCCACAGCCGGTACCGCCTGGCGCATGTCGGCGGCCTTTAAAAAGATGATCGCCAGGATGAACATGCACTGCAGCAGGCCGATGATATCCAGGACCTGCATTAAGGTGAATACGCGATCCAGAGTCATCAGACTTTCCGATCTGTCCTTCGTCGGCGGCGGCCGCGCGGAGCCGAGTGCAACGCCCTGTTCGCGGTCATTTTAGGCGCGTGTCGATGAAATTGCGCATGAACTCGATCTCCTCCGGTGTCAGGTTCTGGTCGGTCTCCAGAATCACCTCCATAAGGTCGCGTGCCGCCTCATTGTCGCCGACCTCGGCCAGGACGAAAGCCGGCATCTGCTTGGTCCAGACCGGCAGCCCCGGCGCCTCGAGCGCCGCCAGCCGATAGGCGAGGTCGAGCGCCAATTCTATATCATTAACCCGGTGCCGGGCCAAATACACCGCGTGGGCCAGCCACCGCCAGTTCAGTTCCGGATCGCGCGCGGTGACGCGCACCAAATAGTCGATCACGACCCGGAGGTCTTCGGTCTTCGGCGTCAGGCCGAAGTAGTAGCCGACGAGCACCGGTAGGTATTGCGATTTGGGATCGAACTGGTCGAGCAGCGCAAACCACCGACCGAGACGCTGGTAGTCGTAGTCCTTGAGCGGCGACACCCGACCGCCCTCGTCGCCCATATTCTGTAAGGCGAAGGTGGCGGCCCGATAAAGGAACTGACCGTCCCCGAGCGCAACCGCCAACGCCACCTTGTGCGAGGGCACCGGCGGCACCCCGACCCAGGCGCGCCGCAGGTCTCGGGTCTGCGACCAGAACACGCCTTGCAGGCTGAGGGTCACCAGGACCGCGATGAGGGCTTTGCGCGGGATCGCCACCATTAGAACTGCCGGCGCTGAATGTCGAACACCGCCGCCGCCACGAGCAACGACGCATAGACAAGGGTTTGGAGCAGGATCACCGTCAGACCGATCTCGCCGCCAACCCCGTGCACCAGCCAATCTGTTTGGCCGAACAGGTCGAGCCTGGGTATGACAACCGAGATCACCTCCATAAGCCAGGCGGCCGCCTGGATGAAAAACGAGCCCTCGCCGGTCACGTGCGCGATCCCCGTCAATATGCCGATCATCCGCGCCAGCACGTAAAAGCCGATGCAGACCAACACACTGGCCACGGCGCTCGCCAGGCCCAGCGCGAAGAACAGCGCCGCCAGCACCATGATGGTACATTCCAGCAACAGGCTCAGGGCCCACTGGGCAAGCGCCACCGGCGCAGGCCGCGCCACCGCCCCCACCGCAACGGTGGCGATCATGACCGCGATAACCGAGAGAATGACCAGGCTGATAACGTAGGCGAACACGAAGTTGGTGCGCGAGATCGGCCGCGACAGCATCATCTCGATCTCGCGGCTGTCGAACCAGCGGCGCACCTGGAAGCAGACGAACAGCACCAAGCCGGTAACCACAATCAGCCGCGTCGCCGCCGCCACGTAAGCGACCGACAGCTCCCGTTTTTCGACCACGGCGGTGCCCCCGATGAAGACCGCCAGTGTGGTGGCGAGCGCGATGAGCACCAAGAGCGCCAGGAACAGTCGGTCGCGCAATGCCGTCGCCATGATATAGGCGACCAGGGTGCGGGTGCCGCGCAGCTGGATCATGGCCTTGCCGCTCATATCTTGAACGGCCGGTGGTCCTGGCCAAAGAGCCGATACAGCTCGGCGTCGTACGGGTGCACCGCGGGGCCTATGGTTGGAACAATGGTGGCGCGGATTAAGATGACCAGCTCGGTTTTCTTTATTTTCTCGGTCTTGGCCCTGAACAGGTAGCCCAGCCACGGGATATCGGACAATAGAGGAATGCCCGTTTCGTCGATTTCGATGCGGTCCTCCATCAGCCCGCCCATGATGATCACCTGGCCCGAGCGCATGGTCACCACCGAGTCGATCTCCTTGACCGAGATCTCCGGTATCTTGGACACCAAGTCTTCGAGGCCGAAGCCCGTAATCTGTCCAGTGTCGGTTCTGGACGCCCTCGCCGCCTCAAGCGCCACCGCCGGGTCGATCTTCGTACTGGCGACGCGCGTGATCGTCGGCCGCAGATTCAGGGTGATCTGCTCGGTCTCGAGGTTGATCGAGGGCTGCACCGTCATCACGACCCCGATCGAGACGGTGTTGATCTCGCTTTCGACGGCGGACTGCGTAGTGCCTCCTCCCTCCAACGTGGCGCCGGCCTCGATGTCGAGGGTGAAGAACACCTGTTGCTCGGCCACCTTGAGCACGGCGGTCTGATTCTGCATCACGGTTATGCGCAGGTTCGACAGGGTCCGCACGACACCGAAGGTCTCGATCAGGTCGAGGATAGTGTCGAAACGGCCGCGCGTCACATTCACGGTGAGGGCGTCGGTCGTATCGGTCAGACTAGTCAGCGTGGGTGTGGAGAACGTCGCCGTTATGGCATCGAAGAAACCATATTGCTCGCCCTGGAACAGCGAGGTCCAGTCGATGCCATAGCGGAACTGCTCATCGAGCGTCACCTCCAGGATCTTGCCCTCGATCAGGACCTGGGCCGCGACCGCGGCGTGCAGCTTGCGCAGATAGGTGTCGATCTCCCGGTGCTGGCGCTCGGTGCCGAACACCGAGACGATGCCGGCCTGCCGGTTGACCGTGAAAGAGTCGGCCGCCTCGGTGAAAGCAGGTTGCAACCTTGAAATGGCCGGAACCGCCGGCGGGGCGGCTGGTGGGACGGCGGCTAGGACAAGAACGAAACCGGCGGCAAACAATGATGCTAGGCGTGGCATGGGTCCTC
>JACZXZ010000031.1 GCA_022571365.1 Pseudomonadota bacterium
AGCCATAACGGCATGACAATCAATCTCGATGATGAGTACTTCGACTAGCCGTTCAAAGTGGTCAAGATATAGCCGCCTCCAGCCCCTCCGCTCCGTGCATCCTTTACTCCTTAGGCGAGGCCGCCGCCGTCTACGACGATGGTTTCTCCGGTGATGTAGTTGCCGGCGCGGGATGCAAGGAGGATGGCGGCGCCGGCGATCACGAGATCGGCCCGCTCGACGCCGATGCAGGGATGGCTGACGCGCCCATCGTAATCCATACCGGCGAGCTTGCGGTTGACCCTCTCGATCGATTCGAAGCTCAGATACGATCCGTCGACCACCGCGCGGTCGTATCTCGGCAGGTCGAGGTGAATGGCGGTAAGGGTGGTCACGGTTCCCGACGTGCCCAGCATCTGCACGGCCCCGTCGGCGATACGCAGGCCAATCCCGTGGCACGCCTCGAACGGACGGAGCAGCTCCTCCACCTCGCGCACCATGGCCTCATAGGCGGCGGCCGAAACCTCCCGGCCGCCATGCCGTTCCGCAAGGCTCACGACGCCGCACGGCAAGGACAGGCTGGCGAGCATGCCGGGCGGCACCCCTGGCGAGACGGAGAGCCATATAAGCTCGGTGCTGCCGCCGCCGATGTCGAACATCAGGGCGTGCGCCACCTTAGCGTCGAGCAAGGACGCGCACCCGGCAAGCGTGAGGCGCGCCTCCTCAGGTGGGGAGATGATCTCGAGCCTGAGCCCGGTCTTTTCGGTCACCCGCCTGAGAAACCGGCTGCCGTTCACGGCCCGCCGGCAGGCCTCTGTGGCGACGCTGCGCGCCCTTGTGACCCCGCGCCGCTGCATCTTCGCGGCGCACACCTGGAGCGCCTCTATGGTGCGTTCGATCGCGGCCTCGGACAGCTCGCCGCTAGCGCCCAGCCCCTCGCCCAGGCGCACGATGCGGGAGAAGGCGTCGATCACCCGGAACCCGCCGGGCGCCGGCCGCGCCACGAGCAGGCGGCAGTTGTTGGTGCCGAGGTCGAGCGCTCCGTAGGTAGGCGACCTTCCGTCCCCGCGCCGCGACCGCCCGGAGCGCCGCCGCCCCTTAGGATAAGCCACGCTTGCCTTCCTCTCCGCCGTCCTTGGGACCGCCCGGGACTTGCCTAAAACCCATGGCTTGCTCGCCAAACGCTATGTCGGGGACTGTACAATGGACGGGCCGCGAACGCCACCACGTCGTCTCACACCACCACGTCGTCGCATGATAGGGCCTGCCGCGGCGAAGGAAGGCGCGGCGGCGTCTTCGCCGGCTTCAAGGTGCCGGAGTCCGACACCGCCCGGGGTCCGCCGAAACCGGGTGCGCAACGGGCCTCGAATGTGATAGAAGGCAGGATGACAGCCAAGATCCCGCGGGCGCGGCAACGCCGCCCGCCCGGGGTAGCGGTGGGGGATAGTTTAACGGCAGAACACTCGGCTCTGGACCGAGCAGTCCTGGTTCGAATCCAGGTCCCCCAGCCATCTTAAGACATCCATCAAAACAGGGGGTTGAGTCCGCCCCGGGTGCGTTTGAGAAGCCCATGCGCATCTCGGGGCACGGACTCTCCGGGCCGTGATTCTTCAAGCCCGGGCCACAACAGGATCGGAACGAGGACGGGCGGCCCGCTGAGCGGACCGCCCGTCCCGGTGAGTGCCGAGCCGAAGCCGGTGGCCGCGGCTTCGTTATCGTTACAAGACTACCAGCGTCCTTCTAGAGCTGGCTGTGGATCGCTTGAGCGGCTCTCTCGCCTTCCGCCACGGCGCCGTCCAGGAAGCCCCAGAAGTCAATACTGGTATGCTCACCCGCGAAGTGGATGTTGCCCTCCTGCAGCCCCATGGCTCCGAAGAAGCTGGTGTAGCCACCGAATGGCATGCCCATGTAGCTGCCCTTGACAAACGGATTGAGGGTCGGTTGGGTCTTGAGGGCGAGGCCGTTGTAGGCCGCCTTCGTCCCCGGGTAGATCAGGTCGATGCCGTTCAGGAACTCGTTGACGTCCTTGGGCTTCGCCGGCCCAAAGGGTTCACTGCCCTGGAGCTCGTCCACCTTGCTGCCGCCGAACCACGAGAGCAATACCGGCTTGGTGACGGAGGGGTTCGCCGACGGTCTCGTCCCAGGTGAGCTGGAAGCCGTCCAGCGGGAACTGGTAGCAGTTGCCGTTGGGCGTGAGTATCTGACCGCCGCCGACATCAACAGGATTGATCCACGTGCGCTCGTTAAACTGCAAATGGAGCTTCGAGTTCTTGGCCATCAGCATGTTTTGGATGCCCAGCTGGTGCGCGGGAAGGAAGCTGTTGAAGAGACTCGGTTCAATATCGAGCTCCTGCAGCTTGGATATCGGCTGGGCGAGCACCAGGATGTCAGCGACATCCGTGGTGCCGTCCTGGAAAGTCAAGGTGTAGGGACCATCCGGGTTACCCGAGAGCGCTATGAGTTCCTTGCCCATAACGATGGTCCCGGGCGGCAGCTCGGCGGCCATGGCGGTTATGACCTGATCGTTGCCCCCGATGACGCCGAACCTCTCGTCGCCTCCGGTCAAGGGCTCGATCGTCGACCTGCTGTTCCAGGCGAGCAGGTAGAGGGGTGCAAGCGCGTGGTTCGCCTCGATGTCCAGGCCGTACTCCATGACGGTGTCGGACTGCACCAGCTTCGAAAACCTATCCGGGGCCCCGATCTCGGCTAACCATTCGGTCATCGGCAGGTTGTCCAGCCTGACGCCCTCCTCCGTGTGGGCGTCGAAGGTCTGAGGGTAATGCGCGTCATTGAGGGCTTGCCTGAACTTGGGAGCCATATCAAACCAGTCGTCGTTGGCCTCCGCGTTGGTGTAGAACGCGCCGTCGATGTGGTAGAACGCCTCGCCATCCCCGAAGCTGCCACCGTTGATCTCCCGCAGAGAGAACCCCAGGTTGATCACAAGGTGCCGCATGCTAACGTGCTCGGTGTTGATGAACGAGCCCCCGTGCTCGACTTCCGCCCCCTCTTCGAAGAAGGTCGTATCCGAGAAGCACCGCCCGCCAAGGCGGCTGGGGTGCGCCTCGTACAGGGTCGAGGGAATCCCAAGTTCGTTCAGCCTGTGGGCGCATCTCAGGCCCGACAGGCCGCCGCCGATGACGACGATCCGGACGTCAGGGTCGACGTCGCCCGCGAAGGCGGGACGTGGCACGCCGAGCAAGGCGGCGCCCAAGGCGGCCCCCGTGAGGCCCAGCGACGTCTGCAGGAAGTGACGCCGTTCCGCCATTTCTTCGCGCTTGAGCCTCCGGCCCTTCAGGGCCTTGGCCCGTTTCTCGTCGTGCTCACCCATCACCTCCTCGACGGGAATGTCCCGTTCCAGGGCTTGGTCCACGGCCACATAGCTCCGCCGAAGCATGTTCGTAACTGGTGAGTACGCCATTCTCATTGGTCGTCTTCTAGCCATGATCGATGATCCTCCCAAATGTTGGTTTTTGGGACACGAGCGTCCGGCACTTATAAGAAAGCGGGGACGCACGCCCATGTTCAAGCCTTGCCCAAAGTCATGCCCATAAGATGCATCTGTACCTTTGGGCGGACCGTCTAAGTGGAGGGCCCGGCTGTATTCACGCCTCGGCTGCATTCACGTTCGCGCAACACCGAGGCTTGACAGCCAACGCACACTATACGTCCGTATAGTATTATAATACCTCCATTATACAGCCTATGAGAGTACCATCTACATTTAGATCGCAATGTCAAGGGAAAACACTATAGTTAATTCATGTTATACGTGTATCATCGGAGTCTGACAGGAAGGCTGCCTTATACGCCTGGATAGTATTTGAAAGGAAACCTCACCTGATCGACCAGGGCCGAGCGACTTTATGCCGCCGCGCGCTCTCCCCGGGGCTATTCCGCAATGCTTCAGCCTAGTGACGAGCCAAGATGGGGGCGCAATTCCAACCGAAGAAACGGTCGTCGGAGGCCAGCGACCATGCCCGAGTGGCTGGTCCAGTCGGCGGGCGGCCCCGCCCGACCTTGAGGCCCCCGCCGGCGCCCACATGTATCGCCAGCAAGGATGACCAAGGGTTCGCCCCCAGAGCCGGCCGGCATGAGACCTTGCGCGATGCGGGCCAAATGCGGAGCGCGCGCGCCGTCGCCATGGCGCCCCTCCCCGCTCTGTCGCTCCTGATCGACGGAATTGCCGAAGGGCTTTCCGGTAGGGAAAAGCCAGAGCCCGCGGGAGCGGGACGTCGGCCGCGCCCCGTGAGCCGCCGGTGCGACGACCCGGATCAATCTCGCGGAATCTGGGGCTAGTTGACGGGCGGCAGGGCGAAGACCTGGCCCGGATAGATGAGATCGGGGTCCCAGATCTGGCCGCGATTGGCCTCGTAGATCACGCTGTACCGGATGCCTTGTCCGTAGGTTCGCCGGGCGATGCGCCACAGGCTGTTGCCGGGCTGAACCACAACCACGACGCCAGGCGGCAGGTCGGCGAGCGGCTCAGACCGCGAAAACAGCATCTCGACGCGGGCCAACAGGGCGCCTTCCGCGTCGAGTTGCTCGACGCGCAGGGTATAGAGGCCCGGCGCCACCGCCTCGCCGACGCTCAAGCTCCAGAAGCCATCGGCAGTCCCGGCCTCGGCCACGCCCAGTAGCCGGTCGTCGAGATAGACCCGGACCTGGCCGCCCGGCGGCGCCCTGCCGGAAAGCACCATCCGGCCGGTCTCGTCGTAGTCCACGACATCGAGGGTTACACCCACCGCCTCGCCGACCCCGACTTCCGCACCCGGCCCCGAGACCGACGGAGCCTGCAGAACCATGCTGGGGCCCATGCCCTCACGCGGCACCTTGAGCGCCAGTGGGGCCGAGGGCTCCTCGACCGGGCGTCCGGCGATATCCTTGCCGCGCTCCGGCACCACGAGCACCACCACCGACTCCGACAATACCGTCTCGCCCTCCACCTGCTTCGCCGAGAGGCCGAGCTGCCGGCTGCCAGGGGGCAACGGCTCGGGCGGGATAAACACCCACTCGCCGCGCTCGTCGGCCATCACCGTGCCGATTACCCTGTCGCCGTCCGTGATCGTGACCTCGGCATAGGGCGCGGCGCGGCCGGCCATCACGGTGTCGCCGTCCGGATTGATGCGCACCACATCGAAGCTCGGCGCGATCGACTCTTCGGCGGCCGGCGGCGCGGTGCGCGCGACCTCCGCCGCGCCCGGCTCCGGAGCGCCGACCGTCGGCGAGACGGGCACCGGCTCGGGCGTCACCTCGACTTCGACCGCCGTGTCGACTTCGTCAACCTCGCTGTTGATCCAGAAGTTCAACCCGATCGCCGCCACGATGACCAGGAGGCCGACGAGTCCGATGATGACAGCTCGCTGCACCTGTCCTCGCAGGTTCGTACGAAATCTGAGGATTACCCTGATACCTAAGCCACCCTAATACGCCGGGCTGCCCGACGCAATCACCGCGCGCGAAGCTCAACCTGTCGCGACAACAAAAGAAGGCTTATCTCCTGAATATTGGATAATCTCCGCCGGTGAAGGAAGCGTCCGGTGCGGTGCCGTCGGCGAGCTCGAGGCGCGCCTCCTCGCCGGACAGGGAGGCGCCGAGCAACATTTCCGTGAGCACGCCCTTCGCATGACGTCGATCCCGTGCCATACAGCCGGCTTCAATAGCTGGGCGCGGAGCGGTCTTTCTCGCGGCCGTGCCGTCGGGCGGCCCGGGGCCAAGAAAACGAGGAAAGGCCGATGACCAAGATCACCTCGCTCTGTGTCTACTGTGGAACGTCCAGCCGTGGCGCCGCAAGCCACCGCGCGGCCGCGGCGCGGCTGGGGACCCTGTTGGCGGCGCGCGGCATCCGCTTGGTCTACGGTGGTGGATGCATTGGCCTGATGGGGATGTTGGCCGACGCGGCGCTGGCCGGTGGCGGCCAGGTCGTCGGCATCATTCCCTATCACCTGAAGGAGCACGAGATCGGTCACGAAGGCGTCACCGAGCTCGTGGTCGTGGACAGCATGCATGAGCGCAAGCGCAGGATGTTCGAGCTGGCGGATGCCTTCGCCATCCTGCCCGGCGGCCTCGGCACCCTCGACGAGGCCGTTGAAATCATCGCCTGGAAACAGCTCGGGCTTCACGACAAGCCTATCGTGCTGGCCGACATCGACGGTTACTGGACGCCTTTCCGGGCGCTGATCGAAGCGGTCGTCGCCGGCGGCTACGCCCGGCCCGAGATCGCCGACCTGTTCACCACGGTCGAGTCGGTCGAGGCCATATTCCCGGCCCTCGCCGCCGCGCCGGAGCCGGCCCTCGGCCCGGAGCCGGAGCGGCCTTGAGGCGGGGCGCGACGGCGATCGGGACACGGCCAGCGGTGTCAGGAGCGAGGCGATCTCTTGGCGTCGATCCAACCGCCGAGCGCCGCAGGTTTGGGCCTCCCGGCCGCTGGGTCGCACCGCGCCGGGGTCGCGCACCGCCATAGCCAAGGCAAGCTTTTGCGCCAGGCGGGGGCGGTGCTAAGGTCCGGCCCGTGAGCGCCGCCGGCCGCTGGACCGCATGGGCGGGCGGGTCGCCGGATTTTCTGGGCGGATTATGAGGGACGGGAGAGACCATGCCGAAGATCAAGGTCACGGGCCCGATCGTGGAGCTCGACGGCGACGAGATGGCGCGGATCATGTGGAGGATCATCAAGGACAGGCTGATCCTCCCTTACCTCGAGATTGAACTGGAATACTACGACCTGAGCATCCAGAGCCGGGACGCTACCGAGGACCGGATCACGGTCGAGGCGGCGGAGGCGATCAAGCGCTGCGGCGTCGGCGTCAAATGCGCGACCATCACCCCCGACGAGGCGCGGGTCCGCGAGTTCGGCCTGAAGAAAATGTGGCCCTCGCCCAATGGCACCATCCGCAACATCCTGGGCGGCACCGTGTTTCGCGAGCCGATCATCTGCAAGAACGTGCCGCGGCTGGTGCCGGGCTGGACGCGGCCCATCGTCATCGGCCGCCACGCCTTCGGCGACCAATATCGCGCGACCGACTTCCCGGTGCCGGGCCCCGGCAAGCTGACCCTCACCTTCACCCCGGCCGACGGCGGCGAGCCAACGGAGTACGAGGTCTTCGACTTCCCGGGCCCGGGCGTGGCGCTCGGCATGTACAACCTGGACGACTCGATCCGGGGGTTCGCCCGCGCCTGCCTCAATTACGGGCTCCGCCTCGGCTGGCCGGTATACCTGTCGACCAAGAACACCATCCTCAAGGCCTATGACGGCCGCTTTAAGGACCTGTTCCAGGAGGTGTTCGAGGCCGAGTTCGCCGACAGGTTCAACGCGGCCGGGCTCACCTATGAACATCGCCTGATCGACGACATGGCGGCCCAGGCCCTGAAGAGCTCGGGCGGCTTCGTCTGGGCGTGCAAGAACTACGACGGCGACGTCCAGTCCGACACGGTGGCCCAGGGCTTCGGTTCCTTGGGCCTCGCGACCTCGGTCTTGCTTAGCCCCGACGGCAAAACGGTCGAGGCCGAGGCGGCCCACGGCACGGTGACCCGCCACTACCGCGAATATCAGAAGGGGCGCGAGACCTCGACCAACCCGATCGCCTCGATCTTCGCCTGGACCCACGGGCTCGGCCACCGCGCCCGCTTGGACGGCAACGACAAGCTGAAGGGTTTTACCGAAACCCTGGAGCGGGTCGCGGTCGAGACCGTCGAGTCCGGGTTCATGACCAAGGATCTGGCGCTGTTGATCGGCCCGGATCAGGACTGGCTCACCACCAACCAGTTCCTGGACAAGATCGAGGAGAACTTGAAGCGAGCGATGGGATAACGCCCGCCACTTCCCGGCTCAAATCCCGGGGTTAGCGAGCAGGGAATTCAGACGCCCTTGGCCTTCTCGGCGAGCGCCCGTTCGATGGCGGCAAGCGCGGCCCCGGCGGCGCTCGCGTTAGGGCCGCCGGCCTGGGCCATGTCGGGCCGGCCGCCGCCGCCCTTGCCGCCTAGCTTGGCCGCGCCGATCCGCGCGAACTCGACCGCGTCGAACCGGTCGGTGAGGTCGTCCGTAACGCCGACAACCACCGACGCCTTGCCATCGCTCACCGTGGAAACAGCGACCACACCGGAGCCGATCTGCTTCTTCATCTCGTCGGCCATGGACTTGAGCTCCTTGGCCGGCGCGTCGGCGAGAAGCCGGGACATGAACTTGACGCCGCCCACCTCCCGGGCCTCGGGGCCGGTCGTGGCGCCGCCGCCCACCGCCATCGCCCGGCGGACCTGCCCCAACTCGCGCTCCAGGCGCTTGCGCTCCTCAAGGAGGCTCTGAACCCGGGTGGGCAGCTCCGCCGGCGCTGTCTTGAGCGCCGCCGCGGCCTCCAAGAGCAGGGCCTCCTGCCGGCCGAGATAGGCAAGCGCCTGGGCCCCGGTAAGCGCCTCGATGCGGCGCACTCCGGCGGCGATGGCGGTCTCGCCGATGATCTTAAGGAGCCCGATATCGCCGGTGTGCGCCACATGGGTCCCGCCGCACAGCTCGACCGAGTAGGGCTCGTCGCCCTTCCCGCCCATGGCGAGGACCCGAACCTCCTCGCCGTAGCTCTCGCCGAAGAGCGCAATGGCACCTTCGGCAATCGCCTCGTCGGGGGTCATGTACCGGATCTGGACGGACGTGTTCAGGCGGATGCGCTCGTTGACCTCGGCCTCGATGGCGCCGAGTTCCTCGGGCCTGAGCGCCTTGGGATGGCTGAAGTCGAAGCGCAGCCGGTCGGGCGCGACCAGCGAGCCCTTCTGCGTCACATGCCCGCCGAGCCGGCGCCTCAAGGCCGCATGCAGCAGGTGGGTGGCCGAATGGTTGGCCCGAAGCGCCGTCCGGCGCCCGGCGTCGACGCGCATCTCGACCTCCTCGCCCACGGCGAGCCCGCCCTTGGTGACCTTGCCCAGATGGACGTGCAGGTCGCCCAGCCGCTTCACCGTGTCGCCGACCGCGACTTCCGTGCCATGGCCGGTGAACAAGACCCCGGTATCGCCCACCTGACCGCCCGCCGCCGCGTAGAACGGGGTCTGGTTGGCGACCACGGCGACCTCTTGGCCGGCCTCGGCCTGGTCCCTCGGTTTGCCGTCGACGACGATGGCCTCGACCCGGCCCTTGGCCACATCGGTGTCATAGCCCAAAAACTCGGTGGCACCGATCCGCGCGCGGATCTCGTACCAGATCTCTTCGGTCGCCGCCTCGCCCGAGCCGGCCCAGGCCTTGCGCGCCGTCTCGCGCTGGCGCTCCATGGCGGACTCGAACGCTCCGATGTCCACGCCCCGGCCCTGCCCGCGCAGGATGTCCTCAGTCAGGTCCAGCGGGAAGCCGTAGGTGTCGTACAGCTTGAACGCCACCTCACCGGGGAGATCGGCGCCGGCCTTGAGCTTCCCGGTCGCCTCCTCCAGGAGCTTGAGGCCGCGGCCCAGGGTCTCCTTGAACCGGGCTTCTTCGAGCTTCAGGGTCTCGACGATCAGAGGCTCGGCGCGGACCAGCTCCGGATAGGCCTGGCCCATGGCCTGGACCAGCACCGGCACCAGGCGCCACATCACGGGCTCTCGTGCGCCCAGCATGTGGGCGTGGCGCATGGCGCGGCGCATGATCCGACGCAGCACGTAACCCCGGCCCTCGTTGGACGGCAACACCCCGTCGGCGATCAGGAAACTGACCGCGCGCAAGTGGTCGGCGATCACGCGGTGGGAGACCGCGCCTCCACCGTCGGGCCGGGTGCCGGTGGCCTCGGCCGAGGCCACGATCAGACCGTGCAACAAGTCGGTGTCGTAGTTATCATGCTTGCCTTGCATGACGGCGGCGATGCGCTCCAGCCCCATGCCGGTGTCGACCGACGGTTTGGGCAGATCGACGCGCTCCTCCGGGCTCACCTGCTCGAACTGCATGAAGACCAGGTTCCAGATCTCGACGAAGCGGTCGCCCTCCTCCTCGCCGCCGCCCGGCGGGCCCCCGGGGATCTCCGGCCCGTGGTCGTAGAAAATCTCGGAACACGGACCGCAAGGCCCGGTATCGCCCATGGCCCAGAAGTTGTCGGAGGTGGGAATGCGAACGATGCGCTTCTCCGGCAGGCCGGAGATCTTGCGCCACAGCCGGAAGGCCTCGTCGTCCTCGGCGTGGACCGTCACCCACAGGCGGTCTGGCTTGAGGCCGAACTCACCCCTCACCAGGTTCCAGGCGAGCTCGATGGCCAGGTCCTTGAAATAGTCGCCGAACGAGAAGTTGCCCAGCATCTCGAAGAAGGTGTGATGGCGGGCGGTGTAGCCGACATTCTCGAGATCGTTGTGCTTGCCGCCGGCGCGCACGCATTTCTGGCTGGTCGCGGCGCGGACGTAGTCGCGCTTCTCGAGGCCGGTCAAGACATTCTTGAACTGCACCATGCCCGAGTTGGTGAACAACAGCGTCGGGTCGTTGCGCGGCACCAGCGGGCCCGACGGCACGATCTCGTGGCCGTGACGGCGGAAATAGTCGAGAAACGCGGCGCGTATGTCGTTGGCGGTCGGCATATCCCATATCTAGAAGGGTCGACGCCCGTGCCAAGGGAGACCGGCCAACGGATCCCTGCTCGGAAGCCCCTCGAAGCCCCGGCTGGGACGGGAGATTCTTTTAGCTTTTAGCGCGCCCTAGCTTTTAGCGCGCCCTAGCCACCGCTGTCCAGCAAGCCGCAGGCGGGTGAAGCTCTCCACAGCGATGCCGTCCGCGGCCGCGCGTGGATGCGTGGATGCTGGGGGGGCGAGTCGGCAACGAAACCCGTGCCGGGGACCGCCCAGGAGGAGAAACCGGCAAATCGGCTCCGCTTGTCCGCCCCCACAAGAGCTTGTCCGCCCCCACAAGAGACGGTAAGAACGCCTGGAACGGGCAGCGGGGCCGACAGAGGGGCCGACAGGGACCCGCGCGTCCTCAGGATGGCGCTCAGGTTAAGCTGGGTTCGGCCTCCTAGTCGTTGGCGGCCGCGGCATCGGCGGCATCGGCGGCATCGGCGGCGTCGGCGGCGTCGGCGGCGTCGGCGGCGGGGGCGGCGGTCTCGGACGCATCCAACTTGGCGTCGGTAGGCAGGCCGGCGTTCTGCCTGATCGCCCGCTCGATGGCACCAGCGATGTCGGGGTTGTCCTTGAGGAATTGCTTGGCGTTCTCGCGGCCCTGGCCGATGCGCTGGCCCTCATAGGAGAACCACGATCCCGCCTTCTCGACGGTGCCGGCCTTGACCCCCAGGTCGACCAACTCGCCGACCTTGGAGATGCCCTCGCCGTAAATGATGTCGAATTCGACCATTTTGAACGGCGGCGCCAGCTTGTTCTTGAGCACCTTGACCCGGGTCTGGTTGCCGATCACCTCGTCGCGATCCTTGATCGCGCCGATGCGGCGGATGTCGAGGCGGACCGAGGCATAGAACTTGAGCGCGTTGCCCCCGGACGTGGTCTCCGGATTGCCGAACATGACGCCAATCCTGATCCGGATCTGGTTGATGAAGATGACCATGCACCGGGACCGGGAGATTGACGAGGTCAGCTTGCGCAAGGCCTGGCTCATGAGGCGGGCCTGGAGACCGACATGGGAGTCGCCCATCTCGCCCTCGAGCTCGGCCCTGGGCACCAGCGCGGC
This sequence comes from Pseudomonadota bacterium, assembly GCA_022571365.1. Taxonomy (GTDB): domain Bacteria; phylum Pseudomonadota; class Alphaproteobacteria; genus JACZXZ01. The sequence continues at coordinate 11,585 of JACZXZ010000031.1, forward strand.
GACGCTGTCGATCACCAGCACGTCGACGGCCCCGGAGCGCACCAGGGTGTCGGTGATCTCAAGCGCCTGCTCGCCCGTGTCAGGCTGGGAGATCAGGAGCTCCTCCACATCGACCCCGAGCTTGGCCGCGTAATTCGGGTCCAGGACGTGCTCGGCGTCGATGAAGGCACCGGTGCCGCCCTTGCGTTGGGCTTCGGCGATGACGTGGAGCGCCAGCGTGGTCTTGCCCGTGCCCTCCGGTCCGTAGATCTCGACGACGCGGCCGCGTGGCAGGCCGCCGATGCCGAGCGCGATGTCGAGGCCGAGGGAACCGGTGGAGACAACTTCGGCCTCGATCGCGGTTTTCCGCTGACCCAGTTTCATGATCGAGCCCTTGCCGAAGGCGCGCTCGATCTGGCTCAGGGCGGCATCGAGTGCTTTCTGCCTGTCCATGCTGTCTTTTTCTACCAGGCGAAGAGTGGTCTCGGCCATGACATGTCCCCCTCTTATTTCACACGCTCGGATATGTTTCAACGACCATAGTGTACATGATTTGTTCCGTTCTGCAAGTGTTCTTTTTCAGGGGCCGAAATTTGGCCCGATCATGAATTGCCCAGACCCAGGCCGATGTGCCCGAGAGCCCCTTCTCACAGGAGCCTGATATGCCTTGTCACGGGAGCTCGGGTTCGGGGAAGCTTCGCATCGAAAAAATCGGACCATACGACCAAACCCAAGCTCCGGGGCGCGGACTCTGGATTGAAGACCACGAGCCACCGTTCGGAACGGCGGCCGGCGGGATGCGGGCCCAGGGACAGCCCTCGCTCCGGGCGCCCTCCCGGCGAGCAGTGAGCCGGGTCCGGTTTCGTATTGCCCCGGCGCTTGCACATGCCTAAGCTCAAGGCGAACCCATGCATTTGAGAGGAACCCCATGTCGGAGAGATCGGCTGACCCGCTTCAGGAGTTGAGCACCAACACCCTTGAGTCTTACTGGATGCCGTTCACGGCGAACCGGCAATTCAAGGCCCACCCGCGCCTGCTGGTCGAGGCCGAGGGCATGTATTACCGCTCCGCCGACGGCCACAAGATCCTGGACGGGACCGCGGGCCTGTGGTGCGTCAACGCCGGCCATTGCCGGAAGAAGATCGTCGAGGCGGTTCAGCGCCAAGTGGCGCGCATGGAGTACGCGACGGCCTTCCAGATGGGCCATCCCGGCGCGTTCGAACTGGCCGCGCGCCTTGCCGCCATGCTGCCGGGCGATCTCGACCACGTGTTCTTCACCAATTCGGGTTCGGAGGCGGTGGATACCGCGCTCAAGATCGCCCTCGCCTACCACCGCGTGCGCGGCGAGGGCGCGCGCCAGCGCCTGATCGGGCGCGAACGTGGCTATCACGGCGTCGGCTTCGGCGGCATCTCGGTCGGCGGCATCGCCAAGAACCGGATGCATTTCGGCGGCCTCTTGACCGGTGTCGATCACCTGCCCCACACCCACAGCCTGGAACACGCCGCGTTTAGCCGCGGCCAGCCGGAATGGGGCGCGCATCTCGCCGACGAGCTCGAGCGCCTGGTCGCCCTCCACGATGCCTCGACCATCGCCGCGGTGATCGTCGAGCCGGTTGCAGGCTCGGCCGGCGTGCTGGTTCCACCCAAGGGCTATCTCGAACGGCTGCGCGAGAGCTGTGACAAATACGGCATCCTGTTGATCTTCGATGAGGTCATTACCGGTTTCGGCCGGCTCGGGACCAGCTTCGCCGCCGAACGCTTCGGCATCGTCCCGGACATAATCACCGTGGCGAAGGGCATCACCAGCGGCACCGTGCCGATGGGGGCGGTGTTCGTGACCAAGGACATCTACGACGCGTTCATGGACGCCCCGGAAAACGCCGTCGAGCTGTTCCACGGCTACACTTACTCCGGCCACCCGGTCGCCTGTGCCGCCGGGCTTGCCACGCTCGATGTCTACGCCGAAGAGGGGCTGTTCCAGCGCGCCGGCGAGCTCTCCGGATACTGGGAGGACGCGGTCCATTCTTTGAAGGGCCTGCCCCACATCATCGACCTGCGCAATCTGGGCCTCATGGCCGGGATCGAGCTCGAACCGAGGCCCGACAAGCCGGGGGCGCGGGCGTTCGAGACATTCCTCAAGTGCTATGAGGACGGCGTGCTGATCCGCACGACCGCGGACATCATCGCGCTATCGCCCCCGCTCATCGTCGAGAAGGCGCAAATCGACCAGATCTTCGACACCATCGGCGGAGCGCTCAAACAGATCCCCTGAGGCCCCACCCCACAGGGAAGGACAATACCGCGGTTCTGATGGGGGGAAGATACGGCAGGCGCATGCGCCTGCGACCGGTGTGAGGCGCTAGTTTTCCGCGCCGGCTGGCCCGCTCGTCTCCGTTGCCTCCGCCGGCTCGGCGGCGGCGGGGCGCACCCTGGCCAGCGCTCAAGCGAAAGGCAGACGATGACCCGCCAATACGACGAGGTTTACGAGAGGTCGTTCAAGGACCCCGATGGCTTCTGGGGCGAGGCCGCCGAGGCCCTCCATTGGTACAGGAAATGGGACCAGGTGCTCGACGACTCGGACCCGCCCTTCTATCGCTGGTTCACGGGCGGTGTGGTCAACACCTGTTACAACGCGCTCGATCGCCACGTGGCCTCGGGCCGGGCCGACCAGCTCGCGCTGATCTACGACAGCCCGGTCACCGGCAACACGGTCAAGACATTCACCTATGCCGAGTTGGTGCAAGGGGTCGCCCGCTTCGCCGGGGCGCTCGCCGCCCAGGGGGTGGGCAAGGGCGACCGGGTCGTCATCTACATGCCGATGGTGCCCGAGGTAGTGATCGCCATGCTCGCCTGCGCCCGGCTGGGCGCCATCCACTCGGTGGTATTCGGCGGGTTTGCCTCAGGCGAGCTCGCGGTTCGCATCAACGACTCCAAACCCAAGCTCGTCGTCTCGGCCTCCTGCGGCATCGAGGTCGATCGCATCGTCCCTTACAAACCGCTCCTGGACGAGGCCATCGAGATCGCCGATTTCAAACCCGAGCGCTGCATCATCCTTGAGCGGCCCGAGGCCCAGGCCCCGATGACCGCCGGCCGCGACCTGGGCTGGGCGGAGGTGATGGACGCGGCCCAGCCCCATGACTGCGTCCCGGTCGCCGCGACCGACCCGCTTTACATCCTCTACACCTCGGGCACGACCGGCCAGCCCAAGGGGGTGGTGCATGACAATGGCGGCCACATGGTGGCGCTCAACTGGAGCATGAAGAACATTTACGGCGTCGAGCCGGGCGAGGTCTTTTGGGCAGCCTCGGATGTCGGCTGGATCGTCGGCCATTCCTATATCGTCTATGCCCCCCTGTTTCATGGCAACACCACCATCCTTTACGAGGGCAAGCCGGTCGGCACTCCGGACGCCGGAGCGTTCTGGCGGGTGATCGCCGACCACGGTGTCAGCGTCCTGTTCACCGCGCCGACCGCATTCCGCGCGATCAAGCGCGCCGACCCCGCGGGGGCGCTCATCAAGAAGTATGACATGTCCCGTTTCCGGGCGCTGTTCATGGCCGGTGAGCGGGTCGATCCCGACACCGTGCAGTGGGCCGAGAACATACTCGGCAAGCCTGTCATCGACCACTGGTGGCAGACCGAGACCGGCTGGCCCATCGCCGCCAACTGCATCGGCCTCGGCATGCTGCCGGTCAAGTACGGCTCGGTATGCAAGGCGGCACCGGGTTGGGACGTGCGCGTCGTCGACGACAAGAACCAAGAGATCAAGCGAGGCGAAATCGGCGCGCTGGTGGTAAAACTCCCCCTCCCGCCGGGAAGCCTGCCGACCCTGTGGAACAACGACGAGGGTTACGTGAAGTCCTATCTCAGCGAATACCCCGGATACTACAAGACCGCCGACGCCGGCTATCAGGACGAGGACGGCTATCTGTGGGTGATGACCCGCACCGATGACGTCATCAACGTCGCCGGCCACCGGCTGTCGACCGGCGCCATGGAGGAGGTGCTGGCCTCCCATCCCGACGTCGCCGAATGCGCCGTGATCGGCGTCGCCGACCAGCTCAAGGGCCAGGTGCCGCTTGGTTTTCTGATCTTGAAGGCGGGGGTCGAGCGGGACCACGACGAGATCGTCAAGGAGGTCGTGAGCATGGTGCGGCAGCGGATCGGCCCGGTCGCAGCCTTCAAGACGGCTACCGTGGTGAATCGTTTGCCCAAGACGCGCTCGGGCAAGATCCTGCGCGGCACCATGCAGAAGATCGCCGACGGCAAGGCGTACAAGGCGCCGGCCACCATCGACGATCCCCAGATTCTGCCCGAGATTGCCGAGGCGCTTGAGCGCATCGGCTATGCCCAGGGCCCAAGGGCGGCGGCGCGTTAGGCCGCGAGAATGAAAGCCAAGATCGCGCCTGCGACCGGTGTGAGGCGCTAGTTCTCCGCGCCGGCTGGCCCGCTCGTCTCCGTTGCCTCCGCCGGCTCGGCGGCGGCGGCGGCGGGGCGCACCTTGGCCAGCGCCCGGTCCAGTTCCTCTTGGCTGCACAGGCCCAGCTCGACCGGGTTGCGCGGCTTGATGTTCGACGCGTTCCAATGGGTCCGCTGCCGCACGGCGGTAATGGTCGTCTTGGTGGTGCCCAAGAGCCTGGAAATCTGCTGGTCGGAAAGCTCGGGGTGATGTTGCAGCAACCAGTCGATGGCGTCGGGCTTGTCCTGGCGCTTTGACACCGGGGTGTAACGGGCTCCCGCAGACCGGGGCGACGGCATCGGTATGTCGGAAATCGCCAGCTTGAGGCGCGCGGCCGGGTCGGCGGCGCAGCGGTCGATCTCCTCCTGGACCAACTGGCTGTTTGTGACCGGATCAAGACCCTGCATTCCGACGGCGACCTCGTCGTCGGCGATCGCCTGCACCTCCAGCAAATGGAGATCGCAGAACTCGGCAATCTGTTCGAAGGTCAGCGCCGTATTCTCGACCAGCCACACGGCGGTCGCCTTGGGCATCAAGGGCCGTGCCATATGGTCCTCCTCGGATATTATACCCCGATCCACAAAACCCGCGTCGGGCGTCGCGGCACGGGCGCCAGGGATAAGGCTTTCTTGCGTGTATAGCGCCGTTGTGTATATAGCGCGGGCTCCGGTCGATTAAAAGGCGGAGCAGACCGGCCCGAAGTTAATATCACATCACCAGCAATATACATCACCCGGGCGATCTTGCCGATTTGAGCGCCGGATTCCACGAGCCGGTGGGCCGCCGCAGCCTTCCTCAAGGCACAGGTCTCATGGATGGCCGGCCTGATGCGAACCGCCTCCCCGAGCGGCCATGGCTTGTCCCCGGGGTCGCGATCGGCGGCGGGGACATGGACGTGATCCCCGGCATGGTCGGCGCCAGTCGGCTGGCCATTCGGGGTGCAGGTTTAGTATCCTGCCCCCATGCTGATAAGGACGCGCTGGAGAGGGGATTGACGGCCATGGATGAGGACGACCTGGAGCCGCGGCGCGAAGCGCCAGGGTATCAGATCTCTCCCAAGCATCGTCTTGTCCTCCTTATACACACTACGCTTATCGCGTTCCCGAGCCGGCGCGGCAGGAATCTTCCGACGCGCCACGTCGCTCCGAGGCGCGCACGGCGGACCGATTCCCGCCGGCTGGCTGGTCAAGAATGACCGTTCAGGCCGCCTGCTTCTCGATGGCTTTGGTCTTGGTCGGGACCTTGGCCTCGATCTCGATTGTCCGCGGCTTCATCGACTCGGGCAGCTCGCGCACGAGATCGATGTGCAACAGGCCGTTTTCCAGCGTGGCGCCTGTCACCTTGATGAACTCGGCAAGCTCGAAGCGACGCTCGAACGCGCGCCTGGCGATGCCGCGGTGCAGGTATCGGACGGGCTTGTCCTTCTCACCGGCCTTGCCGGAGACCACAAGCGTGCTCTCCTGGACGGCGATATTGAGGTCGTCCTTGCCGAAACCGGCGACGGTCATGGTGATCCGGTAGGACTGTTCCCCGGTCTTTTCGATGTTGTGCGGGAGATAGGAACCGCCGTTCTCATCGGCGCGCATCGCCGCCTCAAGGAGCCGGCTGATCTGGTCGAAGCCGATGGTCGAGCGGAAAAGGGGGGTGAAGTCATAGGTCTGCATAGTCACATATCCTCCTTCTGAGCAACATGCGGGTTTTCGGGCCCACCGTCATGGTCGGACCCTGATCACTGTTGCGCTGGACCCTCACAGGCATCCGGCGCTGAGCTACAGGTAATGACGGCTCGTGAATTTTCAAGAGCCGTCAAAGCGGGGCTCGTGGGCCGTTTGGGGTGCCGCTCGGTCTGACTTCCGGTTGGCTAATTCAGGGCTGCCCGCCCGATACCGGACATCCCCAGGGTTCCGTCGTTGGAGGGCGGCGCTATTTCTTGAGGCCGAAGTCCCGGAACCGCTTGTTGAACTTGGCGAGCTGGCCGCCGCTGTCGACCAGGCGATGAACGCCGGTCCAGGCCGGGTGCGTTTTCGGGTCGATGTCGAGCCGAATCGTATCCCCGGCCTTGCCCCAGGTCGAGCGGGTCTTGAAGCTGGTCCCGTCGGTCATGACCACGGTGATTTCGTGGTAGTCGGGGTGGATGCCCTTTTTCATCGCCCTCATCCTTCTGCTTGCGGCGGGTTTATAGCGAAGCCCGGAGATCTGAGCAAGGCCCGGCTGCACCGGCCGCCTCCCTCACGCGCTTGTTGCCAACTATAGGCACTGGTATAGGGATAGCCTTCGACACGCTTCACGTTCTATGGACTAACCCATGACCCGCGATGAAGGCAGACCCAAAACCGTCGCCGGGACGGCGCTCAGGCGTCGCGGGAACGCGGCCGACGGGGCGCCGGGCCCCGTGTCCCGCCGGGCGCCGGTTGTGAACGCGGGAACGGCCCCTTGAGACAGGGGGAGCCCCGCCTCGGCGGCGCCCCGGTAAGCGACCGGTCGTCGCGCCGCGATCTGCGCCATCTTCTGCGCCTGGCGCGGTTTTTGGCCCCCTATCGCCTTCAGGTGGCCGGCGCGCTGGTAGCGCTGACGGTGGCCGCCGGCACCGTGCTGGTGTTCGGCGTGGGGCTCCGCTGGCTGGTCGACGAGGGCTTCAAGAGCGGCAATGCGGCGCTCCTGGACCAAGCCTTGATGGCACTCTTCGGCATCATCGCGGTGCTGGCTGTGGCGACTTACAGCCGCGCCTTCCTCGTCTCCTGGATCGGTGAGCGCCTCGCTGCCGACATCCGCCGCCGGGTCTACGATAACGTGATCGGCTTGAGCCCGGGATTCTTCGAGGTTACCCGCACCGGAGAAATCCTGTCCCGGCTCACCACCGACACCACGCTGTTGCAGACGGTGATCGGGTCCTCCGCGTCGATGGCGCTCAGGAACATCCTCTTACTCGTGGGCGGCACCATCATGATGGCGGTGACCAGCCCTAAGCTGACCCTGCTTGTGTTTCTCGTCGTGCCTTTCGTGGTGGTTCCGGTCATCGTCTTCGGCCGCCGCGTGCGGCGTCTGTCGCGCCTGAGCCAGGACCGCATCGGCGACATCGGCGCCTATGCCGAGGAGAGCCTGAACGCGATCCGCACCGTCCAGGCCTTCGGCCACGAGGACATCGACCGCCGGCGGTTCGCCGACCGGGTCGAGGACGCGTTTGTCACCGCCGCCCGCAGGGTGCAGGCCCGGGCGCTGCTCGCCGCGGTGGTCATCTTCGTGGTCTCCGGGGCGGTGGGGACCATCCTGTGGATCGGTGGTCACGACATGCTGGGCGGACGCATCACCGCGGGGGAGCTTTCGGCCTTCGTGTTCTACGCCGTGGTGGTGGCCGGCTCGGTCGGCGCGATCAGCGAGTTCATCGGCGACCTGCAACGGGCGGCGGGGGCGAGCGAGCGGATGTTTGAGCTGCTGCAAACCAAGCCCCAGATCACCGCCCCGCCCGAACCCTTGCCGCTGCCCGAGCCGCCTGAAGGCGCCGTCGGGTTCGACCGCGTCACCTTCCATTATCCCTCCCGTCCCGGTCGGGCCGCGCTCCGCGACTTTACGCTCCACGTCTCGCCGGGCGAGAAGCTGGCCCTGGTTGGTCCGTCGGGAGCGGGCAAGACCACGGTGTTTCAGCTGTTGCTGCGCTTCTACGACGCCGAGATCGGCACCATCACCCTGGACGGCACCGATCTGCGCCGCGCCGCGCCCGCCCAGATACGCGCCCGCATCGGGCTGGTGCCGCAGGACCCGGTGATCTTCGGCGCCGACGCCTGGCACAACATCCGCTACGGCCGGCCCGAGGCCGACGACGAGGCGGTCCGCGCCGCCGCCGAGGCGGCCGGGGCGGTGGCCTTCCTCGACCGTCTGCCGGCCGGCTTCGGCACTTTCCTAGGCGAGAAGGGCGTGCGTCTCTCGGGCGGTCAGCGCCAGCGCATCGCCATCGCCCGGGCGATCCTGCGCGACCCGGCCGTCCTGCTGCTGGATGAGGCGACCAGCGCACTGGATGCGGAGAGCGAGCGCCTGGTCCAGGAGGCGCTGGACCGGCTGATGGCCGGGCGCACCACGCTCATCATCGCCCACCGGCTCGCCACCGTGCTCAAGGCCGACCGCATCGCGGTCATGGACCACGGCCGGATCGTGGCCACCGGCACCCACGCCGAGCTCATCCGCCAGGGCGGCCTCTATGCCCGGCTCGCGGCGCTGCAGTTCGACCAGGGACGAGTCGCCGCCGAGGACGGCCGTGAGGCCGGCGACCGCGACTCCGCGGCACGCTAGAGTGCTGGCGTAGCCGGCCGATCCTCAATCATTCCCCTCGCCCGCAGACGCCTTTCCCCAGGCCCATCCTTCGATGCATCGTCATCGGGCCATAGCGGCGAGCGGCGCTCGCCGCGCGCGCTGACGGTCCCTCCCGCACAGTCGGCCTGCCGAGGAGGCGCTTAGAAACCGGGGACGAGGGGGCCTCCCGAGACCGCCCGCCCCCTAACGCTGGGTAAGCTTGAGCTCGATCCGGCGGTTTCGGCGGTAGGCGATCTCGTCGTCGCGCGGGTCCAACGGTTGGAACTCGCCGAAGCCGGTGGCGGCCAGGCGCTCCGGCGGGACGTCTTGGGCGATCAGGAACCTCACCACGGAGATGGCCCGGGCGGTGGACAGCTCCCAGTTCGAGGCGTACTGCGGGGTGTTGATCGGCCGCCGGTCGGTATGGCCGTCGACCCTGAGCACCCAGTTGATGTCCGCCGGGATCTCCGTCGCGATCTGGTTCAACGTCGCGGCCAATCGGGCGAGCTGCTGCTGTCCTTCGCCTCCGAGCTCGGCCGAGCCGGTGGCAAACAGAACCTCCGACTGGAAGACGAAGCGGTCGCCGACGACGAGGATGTCGGGACGGTCGCCCAGGACGTCGCGCAGGCGGCCGAAAAACTCGGACCTGTAGCGCGCGAGCTCCTGGACCTTGCTCGCGAGTGCCACGTTGAGACGCTTGCCCAGATCGGCGATCTGGATCTGCTGCTCCTTGGCCTCGGCCTCGGACGCCTCGAGCGCCTCGGCGATGCGCGCGAGCTGCAGGCGCAAGGCCGCGATCTGCCGGTTCAAGAGATCGACCTGGACGAGCGCCTCGGCGGAGATCTCGCGTTCGGCGGTGAACGCCTGCTCGCTTTTCCGGACCCGCGTGTCGAGCGCCGCGAGCTGTTGTCTGAGGTCGATGGCCTCCTCCCGCAGCGCGGCGGTCGCGCCGGCCTCGGCCTCGGCCCGCGCCGTCATCGCGGCGAGGCTGGCGGCCAGCAGCTCGCGTTCGCTCAGCGCTTCGGTCAGCTCTACGCCGAGCTCCTCACGCGCGGCAACGGAGCTTTGCAGCTCGGTGGAGAGCTGGGTCACGGTGAGACGCAGGTCGGCGCTCGCCGTGCGCTCCAGCGCCAGCATCTCGGCGAGTTCATTGATCTGTTGGTTGAGCCGGGTCAACGCCGCGTCGCGGTCCGTCAACGCCTCCCTGAGGTAAAGCTGGGTGACCATGAAGACCAAGAGGATGAAAATGAAGACGATCAGAAGCGCCGCCAGGGCGTCGACAAAGCCCGGCCAGATATCGATGGGGCGGCGACGGCTTCGACGGGCCAGCGCGACCATGGCGGACCCGGCGCGAGTTAACGCTGTTTCTGTTCGGCGCTCGCGGCGATGGTCCGGGCGAGCAGCTTGATCTCGCTGCGGATGTCCTGAACCGCTTGGGTGCGCCCTTGAGAGAGCTCTTCGAACAGTCGCGTCATGTAGACATCGAGGTTGCGGATGTGGGTCCGCGTGGACTCGTCCAGACCCAGGCCGCCCTGGCTCGCGACGTCGGCGAGGCGGCTGAGCACCGACTTGAGGTCCGTCTGATTTTCCGCGAGTTTGGCCATCAGGCTTTGCTCGGTGCGCATCTGGTCGGTGAGTGCGGCGAGCCGCTCGGTCAGCACCGCGAGGTTGCCGTCGACGGCGATCCGCGATTCCTCGCCGCGCGCCAGGGTGCGCTGCAGATTCTCGAGGCCGTCAGCGGTCTGCTCCAAAAGCGCCTGGATATAGGCCGGCACCGGCTGGTCGCCCTCGGCAACCAAGGGCCCGCTCGACAAGCGGGTCAGGCCGGAGAGCCATTCCTCCAGGTCGTTGTAGAAGCGGTTCTGCGCCTGGCCCGCCTGAAGGTCGAAGAACCCGAGCACCAGCGAGCCGGCAAGGCCGAACAGCGAGGACGAAAAGGCGGTGCCCATGCCCTCGAGCGGCCCTTCGAGACCGCGCAGGAAATCGTTGACGAGAATCCCCAGATCGCCACCGACGCCGGCCGACTCGCGCAGCATGGCGATGCCGCCGGCGGTTGAAGCGACGGTTTGCAGCAAGCCCCAGAACGTGCCGAGCAGGCCCAGGTAGATAAGAAGCCCGATCATGTAACGCGAGATATCGCGCGACTCGTCGAGCCTGGAACTGATGCTGTCGAGAAGCGAGCGCAGCGACAGCGCCGATAGGCTGACGCGGCCCTCGCGTTCACCCAGCATGGTCGCCATCGGTCCCAAGAGCCTGGGCGGGGCCTGCGTGGAGGCCCCCGGTTGGCTCCGGCGGAAGCGTTCGATCCACGCGACCTCTGGGTAGAGCAGCAGGACCTGCCGGAAGATGTAAACGATGCCCAGCAGCAGGACGCCCAAGATCATGCCATTGAACACGGAATTCGCGAGAAAGGCGCCCTTCAGGGGCGCATAGAGCAGGGCTGCGACCGCCGCAAAGGCCACCAGGAAGAAGATCATGCGGACGAGGTAGCGCTGCGGCCGAGTCATGTGCTGTCCTTATTTCAGGGCGACGGGTTCACGCGCGCGCCGCTCACCGCATGACCAGGACAAGGTCCACGCGATCGGCCGGGGTCTCCTCGCTCTTGTCGCCCAGGGCGCGAACGTCCATCCGGGTGCTGCTCACGCCCTGTTCGATCAGGTAAGACCGCACCGCCAGTGCTCGGGACAGTGAAAGGCGGCGGGCTTGGCTGGCCCCCTGTTCGGTGCTGCTGGCGTAGGCCAGAAGCTGGACTCGCAGATTTTCCTCCTTCACCAACCGGGTCGCCAGGGCTTTAAGGTCCGCTTTGGCCGCCTCCGGGAGGTTGGCCGAGTCGAGATCGAACGCGATTCTCAATGCCTGCTCCTCCATGAGGGGCTGCGCGGCAGGCGTCCGCTCTGCGATTTGCGGGGCCGACGGTGTTTCCTCAAGCATCTCCGGTGGCGGCGGGGGGGCTGGAATCGCCGGCGCCTCGGCCTCGATGACCTGGGCCTCCTCGGGCGGCGGGGCCGGGACCGCGCTCGCCACGGGCTCCGCCGGTTGCTCGCCCGTCACCGGGGAGGGCGGCGGTGCAGGAACCGACAGCTGGGCGGGCGGCGGCGGGGCCGGGGCGGGACCGGCAACCGCCTGGCCGGACGGCACCATAAGCGGCGGCTGCAAGACGATCGACCGGACGGTCGTGCCTCCGAGGCCCGGCATCAGCAGCTGCGGCAACGGCAGCGGCGGACCCAGCTCGTCGAGCACGGAGAGGTCGACTTCTACGCTGGGCGAGCCGAGCGAGGCACCGCCGATCACAACCGGCTCCTGCCCCTCGGCCCGGCCGGCAGACGCGGTTGAGGCGACGATGGCAGCGAGAAGCAACGTCCGAAGAACAGATAGAGGCTCGCGGCACGCGCGCATAAGCAACGCCATGTAGCTTCGCTTCCCTGCGCCGATTTTCGCCGGGATCGCCTATTCCGGCAACCGGGCACAATAGTCCACAGAGGCGGGCTGGACAACCGCTTTGACCCCCGCCTGGGCGCCACCGGGTCGCCGCGCGCCAGCTCAAACCTCGGTTCGCACCCTCAAATCGCGTCCCGCGTGGCGCCGCCCGCCAGGGCCTCGCGCAGCAATTTTCCGATCGGCAGGTGCAGATGATCGTTGGCGGCCAGCACACTGCCGCTCTCAAGCATGTTATGGCCGCCGCCGACCTCGCTGATATAGCCGCCAGCCTCGCAGACCAGCAGGATTCCGGCGGCGATGTCCCAGGCTTTAAGGTCCATCTCCCAGTACCCGTCATAACGCCCGGCGGCGACGTAGGCGAGATCGAGCGCCGCCGAGCCGAAGCGCCGGATGCCCGCGACCTGGGCCATGGCCGCCGCCAACGTGGCGAGATAGGCCGAATGATCGCCCCTTCCCTTGAACGGCATGCCGGTGGCGACCACGGCCTCATTGAGGTTGCGCCGCGCGGAAACCCTGAGCCGCCGGTCGTTCAGGTAAGCGCCTCCCCCCTTTTCGCCCCAGAACAGCTCCTCGCGCACCGGATCGTAGACCACGCCGGCGACGATCTCGCCCTCATGCTCAAGGGCGATGGAGATCGCAAAATGGGGAATGCCGTGCAGGAAGTTGGTGGTGCCGTCCAGCGGGTCCACGATCCAGCGATGCCGCCCGTCCCTGCCGGGCTTGGCGCCGCTCTCCTCCATGAGCAGCCCGTAATCCGGCCGCGCCCGGGTGAGTTCCGCGCGCAGCACCTTCTCGGCGCGGAGATCCGCGTGGGACACGAAGTCGGCCGGCCCTTTTCTCGAGACCTGCAGTTGCTCGACCTCGCCGAAATCCCGCACCAGCCGGCGCGCGGCCTTGCGCGCGGCGCCGTCCATGACGTTGATGACGGCGGATTTAACGGCCATGGATTCTACGCCTCGTGGCGATGTGTCGTGGACTCCCAGTCCACCAACCCGGTGCCGGTTCGAGCGGCTTGACGCCCTTCCCGAGGCAAGGACGGCCCGCCCTCGTCCTTGCATTCATCTCGATTTCGCCGGCACCCCGCCGGACTTCCCAAACAGGCTTCTCTAGTCTCTGGCGCGCTCGACATAGGTGCGCTCGGCGGTGTTGATGAGGATGCGGACGCCGGTCTCGATGTGGGGCGGCACCATGATGCGCACGCCGTTTTCGAGCACGGCCGGCTTGTAGGACGACGCCGCGGTCTGGCCCTTGACCACGGGCTCGGTCTCGACCACCGCCACGGCCACCTGCTCGGGCAGACGAACACTGACCGGCGTGCCCTCATGGCTGGTTACCGTAACCATCATGCCTTCCTGCAGGAAGACCCCGGCCTCGCCCATCATCTCGCGGTCGAGGGTGAGCTGCTCGAAGGTTTTGGTATCCATGAGGGTGAGTGACTCCCCCTCGGCGTAGAGGAGCTGGTACACCCTCTCATCGAGGCGCACGCGCTCCACCGTCTCGCTCGAGCGGAAGCGCTCGTTGAGCTTGGTGCCGCCGCGGATATCCCTGAGCTCGACCTGCATGTAGGCGCCGCCTTTGCCGGGCTGGACATGCTGGATTTTGGTGGCGACCCAAACCCGCCCCTTGTGCGCGATCAGGTTGCCGACGCGAATGTCGACGCCTTGGATTTTCATGGCTCTGAACGTCCGCGATGGGGAAGAATTGTGCGCGGCGGAAACTACCAGCTTGTCCGCCCGGAGGCAACGCGCCGAAGCTTGCTAAAACCGCGAGGACACCGAGCCACAGAGAATTCCCGGATGAACCGCCAAAACCCGAAAGACACCAAGGGTCATCTTCCTCTGGGCCTTGGTGCCCGGCGCCCTAATGCGGGGCGTGGCTCTCTGGCTGTGTCGTGAAAATTAATCCAACGCCTCTTGGATCGCCTGGTTGAAAGCCTTCACCGCCGCCGCCGGCCCCGCCGGGTAGTCCCACACGCCGGTGACCACGGCCAGGAAATCGGCGCCGGCCTGGATGAGCGGCGCGCAGTTGTCAACCTTAATCCCGCCGATGGCCACGCACGGGACCGTCATCACCTCGCTCCACCAACGCAGGATGTCGAGCCTCGGGTGGCCCTTGGGCGTCTTGGTGGTGGTCGGGTAGAACGCCCCGAAGGCCACGTAGTCGGCGCCTTTCTCCGCCGCCTCTATGGCCAGGTGGCGGATGTCGTGGCAGGTGACGCCGACGATGGCCCGCGCGCCAACCAACCGACGCGCCTCCTCGTAAGCCGTGTCCTCCTGGCCGATATGGACGCCGTCGGCGCCGGTCTCGGCAGCCAGGTCCGGCCGGTCGTTCACCAGGAAGGCGACGCCGCGCTCCTGGCAAACCGGCTTGAGCATCCCGCAAGCCCGGCGGATGGCGTCGTCGTCCGCGCCCTTGAGCCTGAGCTGCACGCAGGCCACGTCGCCGGCCTCAAGCGCCGCCGCCAGGGTCTCGGAGAAGGCCCCGGGCTCCAGACTCTCCGGCGTGATCAGGTAGAGGCGGCA
>JACZXZ010000084.1 GCA_022571365.1 Pseudomonadota bacterium
CCACTACCGGGGCATCGGACCCTGCGGCGTCTCCGGGTCCGGGGTGACCTCGCTCATCGACCTGGGAATACTGGTTTCCATGGCCGAGGTCGACGCCGCGCTCAAGGCCGCATTCGAGCAGGTGTTCAGGGTCGGCGTCACGGCGGCGGCGGCAGAGGATCGAGGCTGAGCGCCTGAGGCCCGGCGGACAAAGACCCTGCCCGCGCCACATCCCGGCTGCTTGAGGTAGTCTAGGCCGGCCTCGAAGCGGGAGCGGCCCTCACATCGTCGGCCGGTACCGGAAGCCCACCCTGCCGTCGTCCTCGGCGGGGAACTCCTCGACTCCCGTGACGGCAGCGTGGGGCGGCCCGTCCCAACAGGCCGCCACCATCCCGGCGACCGCGGCGTCCGGGCCGATGAACAGGGCCTCGACACTGCCGTCGGCGCGGTTGCGGACCCAGCCGCTGAGACCCCGCTGGCTCGCCTGCTCCCGGGTCCAGGCGCGGAACCACACCGCCTGGACCTGACCGGTGATGTGCACCCGAATCGCTTTGGTGCCGGCCTTAACCGCCATGAGCCTGGCTCTCGCGCCGCCGCCTCGGCACACCCCTCGCGCGCCAGGAAATAGAGCAGGAAATAGAGACTGTCGCCATGCGCCTCTCAAATCCCCTCTCCTCGTCGAAGGGGCGCCTCCAGCGCACGCCTGACTTCGGTGCCAGGGAACGCCTCACCAGCCCTTGTTCATGACCACATCCGGTCAATCCAGCTCGAGGATCGCCTGGTCGACCGCGAGACTGTCGCCCGGGACCGCCTGGATGCTGACGACCTTGCCGTCCCGCTCGGCATGGAGCACGTTCTCCATCTTCATGGCCTCGACGACGGCCAGCGCCTCGCCGGCCCTGACCTCCTGGCCGACTTCGACGGCGAGCGAAACCAACAGGCCCGGCATCGGCGACAACAGGTGGCGCGAGGCGTTCGGCGGCTTCCTGGCCGGCATGCGGGCGGCGAGCTCGGCGGCGCGCGGCGTCAGGACCTGCACCTCGGCCGCGGTCCCGGCGTGGAACAGGCGATAGCCCGTCCCCGCCCGGTCGACCTGCACGCATACCGAACGGCCGTCGACCGAGCCCCGGAACAATGCCTCGCCCGGGGCCCAGCCGCTTTCGACCGACCGCGTCCGGCCGTCCACGATCACTTCGTATCCGGCCGCGTACGGCGCCACGGCGACCGGATGGCGGGCGCCGTTCGCCACCACCACCCAGTCGGCGGCGGCGGCGGCGCGATGGCCCGCGAGCTGACCGCTGATGCCGGCCTCGCGCTCGATCCGGCGGCGGTGGACCACGGCGGCGACGGCGACCAGCAGGCCCGGGTCATCGGCCGCCAGGTCGGCGCCGGAGAAGCCGTCGGGAAACTCCTCGGCGATGAAATCGGTGCTGAGATCCCCCGCGCGGAATCGCGGATTCGCCATGACCGCGGCGAGGAAGCCCATGTTGTGGGACACGCCGCGGATGTAGAAGCCGTCGAGCGCCGCGGCCATGCGCGCGACCGCCTGCTCGCGGGTGGCGCCATGGGTGACGAGCTTGGCGATCATCGGATCGTAATAGATGCTGATCTCGCTGCCCTCGCCCACCCCGGTGTCCAGCCGCACCCCCTCGTCCATCTCGGGCTCCCTATAGTGCGCCAGCCGGCCCGCCGAGGGCAGGAAGTTCCGCGCCGGGTCCTCGGCATAGACCCGGACCTCGATGGCCCAGCCCTGGCGCTTGACGGCCTTCTCCGACACGGCGAGCGGCTCGCCGGCGGCGATGCGGATCATCTGCTCGACCAGGTCGAGGCCGGTGATGAGCTCCGTGACAGGGTGCTCGACCTGGAGCCGGGTGTTCATCTCCAGGAAGTAGAAGTTCCGCCGCCGATCGACGATGAACTCCACGGTGCCCGCGGAGACGTAATTCACCGCCTTGGCCATGGCCACCGCCTGCCGGCCCATGGCCGCGCGCATCTTGTCATCGAGGAACGGGCTCGGCGCCTCCTCGATGATCTTCTGGTGGCGGCGCTGGATCGAGCATTCGCGCTCACCCAGGTGGATGACATTGCCGTGGCGGTCGGCCAGCACCTGGATTTCGATGTGGCGGGGCCGGTCGATGTATTTCTCGATGAACACCCGGTCGTCGGCGAAGCTGGATTTGGCCTCGCTCGCCGCCGCGCGGAAGCCGTCCGCGGCCTCTTTGTCGGTGCGGGCCATCCGCAGGCCCTTGCCGCCGCCGCCGGCCACCGGCTTGAGCATCACCGGATAGCCGATCCCGCGCGCGACCTCGACGGCCTCCTTGGCCGATCCTATGGCCTGGTCGTGTCCGGGGATGGTGTCGACGCCGGCCTCGCGGGCCAGCCGCTTGGCGGCGATCTTGTCGCCCATGGCGGCGATGGCGTCTGGCCCGGGACCGATGAAGGCGACGCCGGCGGCGGTGAGAGAGCGCGCGAACTCGGGGTTTTCCGCGAGGAACCCGTAGCCCGGATGCACCGCCTGCGCGCCCGTCTCCTCGACCGCCCTCAGGATGTTGTCGATCGCCAGATAGCTCTCGGCCGACGGCGCCGGCCCGATCGCCACGGCCTCGTCCGCCTGGCGCACGTGCAACGCCTCGGCGTCGGCCTCGGAGTAGACCGCGACCGTGGCAAGGCCTAAGCGCCGCGCCGTGCGGATGATGCGACAGGCGCTCTCGCCCCGGTTGGCGATCAGGATCTTGGAGAACATGCGGCGTCCGCGGCTGATATGAGACCCCCGCGATTTAGCAGAAATGGCCGGGGCAGGTCCAGACCCCCACGGCACGCTCACAGCGGAATGTTGTCGTGCTTCTTCCAGGGGTTCTCGAGCTTCTTGTCCTTGAGCATGGCGAGCGAGCGGGCAATACGCCGGCGGGTGTCGCGGGGCATGATGACGTCGTCGATGAAGCCGCGGTGGCCGGCGACGAGCGGGTTGGCGAACTTCTCCCGGTAGGTTTCGGCGCGCTCGGCGATCTTCGCCTCGTCATCCGAGTCAGCGCGGAAGATGATCTCGACCGCGCCCTTGGGGCCCATGACCGCGATCTCGGCGGTCGGCCAGGCATAGTTCACGTCGCCCCTCAAATGCTTCGAGCTCATCACGTCATAGGCGCCGCCATAGGCCTTGCGGGTGATGACCGTGATCTTGGGCACCGTCGCCTCGCCGTAGGCAAACAAGAGCTTGGCCCCGTGCTTGATGATGGCGCCAAACTCCTGGGCGGTTCCCGGCAGGAAGCCCGGCACGTCCACGAAGGTCACAATGGGGATGTTGAAGCAGTCGCAAAAGCGCACGAACCGCGCGCCCTTGCGCGAGGAGTCGATATCGAGACAGCCGGCCAGCACCATCGGCTGGTTGGCGACGATGCCGACGGTCGAGCCTTCGATACGGCCGAAGCCGATGATGATGTTCTTGGCGTAGTCCGGCTGGAGCTCGAAGAAATCGCCCTCGTCGACCACCTTTTCCACCAGATCCTTCATGTCGTAGGGCTTGTTCGGGTTGGCGGGCACGAGGATGTCGAGCGACGGCTCGACCCGGTCGCCCGCGTCCGAGGTCGGGAGGACCGGCGGCATCTCCCGGTTCGAGGCCGGCAGGAAGTCCATGAACCGGCGGAGTTCCTGCAACGCCTCGAGATCGTTCTCGAACGCGCCGTCGGCGACGCCCGAGGTAGTGGTATGGGTGGTGGCGCCGCCCAGCTCCTCGCGGGTGACCTCCTCGTGGGTCACGGTCCGCGCCACGTCGGGGCCGGTCACGAACATGTAGGAGGTGTCCTTGACCATGAAGATGAAGTCGGTCATCGCCGGCGAGTACACCGCGCCCCCGGCGCACGGCCCCATGATGAGCGACACCTGCGGCACGACGCCCGAGGCCAGCACGTTGCGCTGGAACACCTCGGCGTAGCCGGCGAGCGAGGCCACCCCTTCCTGGATGCGGGCGCCGCCGGAGTCGTTGAGGCCGATCACCGGGGCGCCGACCTTGATCGCCTGGTCCATGATCTTGCAGATCTTTTCGGCGTGGGCCTCGGAAAGCGAGCCGCCGAAGACCGTGAAGTCCTGGCTGAAGACGAAGGCCCGGCGGCCGTTGATGGTGCCCCAACCGGTCACCACCCCGTCGCCCGGAATCTTGTTGTCGGCCATGCCGAAGTCGGTGCTGCGGTGCTCGACGAACATGTCGTATTCCTCGAACGAGTCCGGGTCGAACAGGACATCGAGGCGCTCGCGCGCCGTGAGCTTGCCCTTCTCGTGCTGCGCCTTGACCCGGCGCTCGCCGCCGCCGGCCCGGGCGGCGGCCCGCTTTTCCTCGAGTTTACGGAGAATGTCCTGCATCGGCCCCCCTCTAAGGGTTATGTCTTCGTTCCGCCGGGGATGACCGGATTCGGCCCAACTCTGGTCCTTCGACTAGACACGCCGTTGCTTGCAGATAGCATCTTGCAGGGCCGAGCACCAGACCATTGCCGGCGACGAGGATCCCGCCAAGCCTTGTCGCGCTTTGCCGGTCAGCCGCGGCACAGCGCCATGAAGGCGGCGGCATCGGCGATGTCGGCCTTGACCCCCGCGCGGCGGCGGGCGGCCAGCGGGTCCTCGCCCCATTGCTCGATCTGGAAGGCCTCGTCCAGCTGCGAGGCCTCGAAGGCCTCGGCCGCGTCGATCCGGCCCTCCCTGAGCGCGAGCGCAATGACCAGCGAGCCACAGGCGGCGGCGGCCGCCCTGAGCGCCGCCAGCATCATGTCGTCGAAGGCGGCGACCACCCGACGGTAGCTCTCGATCACCTCCGCCGGCTGGGCCAGCGGGACGATCCCGCTGGCCACCTTGAGCCGCGCGTCATAGCGCGCCGCCGCCCAGTCGACAAGCGGCTGCCAGCAGGCGTCCTGGCGGACCCTGAGCCGGGGGGGACGCTCGGCCCGATAGCAGACCAGGTCGGCGCCGGCATAGGCCGCGACCTCGTCGACCACGGCTTCGCGCCGAAGCGCGACCCGGTCGATGGCGAGGCCGGCGAGGCGCGTCAAAGGCATGGTGTCGGGCTTGATCTCGGCCCCCTGGGCCCGCCACTCGGCGGCGACGGCCTCGGCCAGCGCCCGCGTCGGCAGGACCATCGCCGCCTTGGCGGGGGTCCGGACCGGCTTGCCGTCGAGGGTGACCTGAAAGCCCGCCTCGCGCTCGACGACCGCCACCTGCTTGAAAAACCGCTTCACCTCTAGAGTCCGAAGCCTTTGTTCATGCCCTGGCCGACCATCGCAAACGGGTCGCCGCCGTCCTCCGGGTCGAAGCCGAAGAAGCGCCAGGACTCGAGCATGTGCTCGGGCAGGGGCGCGACCACCCGGAATTCGCCGCCGCGGGGATGGGGCAGCGCGATCGCGCGGGCATGGAGATGGAGCCGGCGCGCGGCCTTGAGCTCGGCGAGGAAGGCGGCCTTGCCGCCGTACTTGCCGTCGCCCAGGATCGGCGTGCCGAGGAGGGCGGCATGGACGCGCAGCTGGTGGGTGCGCCCGGTGACCGGCATCAAGGCCAGCCACGCCGCGCGCTGGCCGGCGGCCTCAATGACCCGGTAAAAGGTGACCGCCCGTTTGCCGGCTCTCTCGTCGGCGGCCACGCGCTCGCCGCCGCGGCCGGGCCGCTTGGCGAGGCTCGAGTCGATCCGGCCCCGACGCGGCCGGGGCACCCCGACGACGAGCGCCCAGTAGACCTTGCGCGCCTTCCTGGCGCGCAATGCCGCGCCAAGCTTCGCCGCGGCCCCCGCGTTGCGCGCCAGCAGCAGGACGCCGCTGGTGTCCTTGTCCAGGCGGTGGACCAGGCGCGGCCGCTCGGCCCTGTCGAACCTGAGTGCGTCGAGCATGGCGTCGAGATGGCGGCGCTGGCCGCTGCCGCCCTGAACCGCCAAACCGGACGGCTTGTCGATGGCGATGACCGAATCGTCCATGAACAGGACCGAGTCGCGCAACGCCGCCACGTCGCGCGCGGTGGGCTGGGGCCGGGACCGGGGCTGGGGCCGCGGGGTCGCGCGCTCTGGGTTCTCCGCGGGCAAGGGCGGCACCCGGACCACCTGCCCGCCCGCCAGGCGGGTGCCCGACTTCGCCCGCTTGCCGTCGACCCGGACCTGGCCGGTGCGCAGCAGCTTTTCCAGGCGGCCGTGGCCGAGGCCCGGAAAGTGACGCCGGAACCAGCGGTCGAGACGAATCTCGGTCTCGTCGGCCGCGACGGTGACGCGGCGCACCCGGTTCACGACAGCGCCAAGCGCAACAGGCGCATTCCGGCGTAGATGCCGGCCAGCGACAGGGTGACCGAGGCGGCCAGGTAGAGCCCCGCGAGGCCCGATACGCCGCGCTCGAAGAGAACCAGAACGTCGAGCGAGAAGGCGGAGACGGTGGTGAAGGAGCCGAGCACGCCGACCGCCAAGAGCGCGCGCAACTCGGGCGAGGGCGACCAGACGAGCGCGGTCACCTCGATCAGGACCCCCATCATGAACGAGCCGACGGCGTTGACCGCCAGCGTGCCCACGGGAAAGCCGGCGCCGAACCAGAGGTCGAGCCCGTCGACGAGCAGGTAGCGGGCCGACGCCCCGATCGCGCCGCCCGCGGCCACCGCCAAGGGGATCCTCATCCGCCGCACGTCCTCGTGTGCCAAACCGGGGTGTGCCAAACCGGGTTGATTCGTCCGCCCTCTATTTCGGGGACACCATACTTAATTCACCATACTTAAGTCGCTGCCACCGACCGCGGACTCCCGAATTAAGTATGGTGTCCCTATAATAGAACCGCCGGCGGCGCGGC
>JACZXZ010000032.1 GCA_022571365.1 Pseudomonadota bacterium
CCGACCGTGCCGAGGCCACGGATAATCAGAAAATCCGACGCTCCGGTGGACTGGCCATAACTGAAGTTGGGCGTGTACGGCGCGAGCGCCTGAAAATCGACAAGACCCTGATTTTCGATGAAGTCACCTGAAATGGCATGCACGGATATCGGAACATCCTGCAGACTCTCTTCGCGCTTGCGCGCGGTGACCACGATTTCCTCGAGAGCCTGCGCGCCGGCCTGGTTCGGCAGGACAAGCAGTGCCGCCGTCAGCGCCAGGGTTGCGCCGGGCAGGCCGAGAAACAGGAATTTGTATCCAGGAACACCTGCAATTGAATGTCGCACTGACTCCCCCTCCATACGATTTATTGTTTGGCCTGATCGCTATTCTACTGTACTGGCCAGTACAGTAGAAGCCCGCCCTTGTTAATTAATACCTTTATCGAGCGCAGCTGTTATGTCGGATATGTTCCAGTCTGGAAACGCAGCATCGATGATGACCGGGAATTTCCGCCTTACATCAGTATTTCCATGAGAGTAGAGCGATCGCGAGCCTCAATCTCGTGCTTCGTGCCATCGCGATCGGTTGCGAAAATCTGCGCCAATGCTTGTTCCTCGTTGGTCGATCCGGCATAGATTACCTGATAAGTGACAGATATGATTTATCGTCTGCCGATTGGCTCCGGAGTTTTATTTGGCGACCTGATGGATTTATCGCACCCCACTTACAAGCCGCTGCAGCCCGGCCAGCAAGTCTCGACCTCGGGAGAAATACTTGAATTCGCGGCGCGCACCTATCGGAGCAAGGCGGGATTGATCGACGGTTCACGCAGCTGGACTTTCGGCGAACTCGATGATGTTGACCGCCTCGCCGTCGTCGAGGATGAAGCGGGTGATCTCGCGCGAGGGCGGCGGTTGATCGAGGATGATCTCCACGGTGTCCGGCTCGTCCAGCTCGCGGCGGCGGACGGCGATGACCGTCGGCGCGGTGCCGAAGGCGTCGAACATGCGGGTCTGGATCGGCGCGCCCATGACCCGGATCGACAGGTCCTTGATCTCGGCCATGTTCTTCACCGGCTTGTTGACGATCAGGTTGCGGACGCCGCCGCCGCCGTAACCGATCAACATGACGTCGGCCCGCTTGAGCACGTCATCGGCGATCGGCTGCAAGGCGTCGCCGCCCAGCACCTTGCTCCAGTGATTGAGGTCCCGGAACAGCATCGGCATGTCCATCAGGGTCGCCATCTTGGAGAAGGTCGACATGTGCGACGGCGCGACCACCGCGTAGTCGACCGAAAGGCCCTGGCTCATGTAGGCGAAGTAGTCCTTCTCGAGGCCGAGTTCGCTGTTCGGGTGCATGACGAACTCGATCTCTCGATCGCCGGTGTAGTAAATCTTGACCAGCTGCTCGAACTTGCGCATCAGCCGGGTGAAGGCATGGTTCTCGTCGAACTGGCTGGCGCCCTGGAGCACGATCTTGCCCTGGGCCATGGCGCCGCCGGTGCCGACGGCCATCAGGCCGACGACGGCCAGGGCGCAAACAGCGGTTTTGACAAACGTCTTCATGGGTGGAACCTCCCTGTGTTGACCGGGCCGTCCGGCCGCTCTTGCCGAGCGATCTCTTGATCAGCCGATATTATTAACGAAGAATTTTCACGGTAGCACGAGTCATCCGCCGGGGGAACACTGGAACGGCGTGCCGATATCAAGGAGGGTTCGTATAAGACCCTGCGCTATTGCGAGCGGAGTTTCGGATCGAGGGCGTCGCGCAGCGAGTCGCCAAACAGGTTGAAGCCGAACACCGCCAGTCTGATCGCCAGCCCCGGGAAGATCGGTATCCAGGGGGCACTTTCGGCGTATTCCTCGGCCCCGCTCTTGAGCATCAGGCCCCAGAACCGAGTGAATCATACCCGACGGATTTGGGTCACGCTCTTTTTGCGCGGCTCCGTCGCTTTGCCGCGGTCAACCCGCGTGCTCGGGCCGCCAGCTGCGCACCGGGTTGCGCCAGTCGATCCCTTCGAGCAGATAACCTGCGCGGCGGCGCGCGGTTGATCCGACTGTCTCTTGCCCCTATCATCGATGACGAGGCGCCGTCTACATCATCACGGACATGCGAAAGTGGCCAGCTATGCCCGATCGCGGCCTTCGTCACCTTGCCCTAAAGAGCAGAGACCTCGCTGCGACCAAGCGCTTCTACGTCGACGTCCTCGGCCTCGAGATCGCTTTCCCGCACAAGGGGATGCTCTTCCTGCAGACGCCGGACGGCGGCGACATCCTGAACTTCATCGAGACAAAGAGACGCTTTAACCCGTGCGCCGGTGGGCTCCATCATTTCGGTTTCCACGTGCCAGCAAGCGAGTGGCGTAAGCTCCTGGCAAAGCTCAGACGTGCCGGCGCCCCCATTCAAGGGCGCCGCGGTCGGGCAGCGGTCTACATCGAGGACCCAAACGGCTACACTGTCGAGCTCTACCGGGACTGATTGACCCTCGGCCGATGGCGGCTAGAACACCTGCTTGCGATAGAAGACCGCCTCGCAGGTACAGGCCTCGCCGCGGTCGACGCATGCGAAGTCCCCGAGGTCGCAACGGGCTTTCCATTAGGTCTCCAGCTTGACCCATAACGCAAAGCCGAGCTTCTCCATTAGCCGATCTACGTGGGCCGCCGTAGCTCCTCGCTTGAAGGTCACGATCTGGGAGCGCGCGGAGGTGAATTTCCGCCGCGCGTCTCGCCAGATGGCCGACCTTTGTGGGGCAATGTCTTGTGTGGATGGCTCCCGCGTTGCAAGGATTTTTGTTGGTGCGGCGATTTGGTCGGGTGCAGTCTTGTGTCCGGCCTGTTGATGCGGTGCTATGACCGCTGGCCTTGATGGTTTCCGCGGATTGGGTCACGCCAACATCGGCCTCATGGATCAACCAGGTCGAGCGCTGGTTCGCGGAACTCACCCGAAAGCAATTGCAACGCGGCGCCCATACCTCGGTCAAGGACCTCGAGGCCGACATCATGAGCTTCATCGAAACCCACAACGAAAACCCGAAGCCATTCAAATGGACAAAATCCGCGGACCAGATCCTCGCATCGGTCAAGCGGTTCTGCCATCGCCTCGACCAAACATTATGTGGCGAACTTTAGATTCAGGTGACTAGGGCCTGTACTCATGAACGGTGCTTCAGCAACGGCGCCTCGCATATCCGCTTCGGAGGATGTTCCGGACGAGCTGGCCAAGGCTACGCATGTCGCAGATTAGCCGAGGGCAGACATTGGGGCGTCTGCTATAGGCCCTCGATTTTAGCGGTTCCGAAGCCTCGAGTTTTAGACATACGGCGGACGGGCGATCCTGTCCCGTAACGCCGGATGGCGGGTAGACGGATCCTGTCGGCGTAGCTCCGTCTCCAGGAACTCATAGACCTCCAGAATGGACGCAACCGGTCACTGATAATGGCGATCCGTTTGGGGAACCGGGGTAGACACTCGGCAGCCGTTGCTGGTAGCGTTGGCCCAATCGGACGCATGCATCCCAACGGGTTGCCCGGACACCGGCGGGGGAGGGGGCGACGTCGATCGAGTGACGTCCTGATCCGATGCGTCGCGGGATCCAAGCCGTCGTGCGAGACGGATAGATAGGGAGGACGTAATGAGTGACATTTTGCACAAAGCGACCGTTGGCGCCATCGGTGTCGGGCTGGCTGCAGCGCTCAGCATGGCGACACCGGCCGGCGCCGGAACCGTGCCCGAGTCCACCGATCCAATCAAAATTGCGATCAACGAGTGGACCGGTCAGCACATCACGGCGCATGTGGCGGGTGAGATCCTGAAGCGCATGGGCTACAACGTCGAGTATGTGACGGCGGGCTATTACCCGCAGTTGACGGCAATGGAGGACAACTCGGTTACAGCCGCACTGGAGATCTGGAGCTCCAACATCGGCGAGGGCTATGGTAAGGCGCTCGCTACTGGCAACGTCGAGGAAATCGGCGATCTCGGGCTCGTGCCCGTGGAAACTTGGATGTACCCGGCCTACGTTGAGGAGATGTGTCCCGGCCTGCCGAATTGGGAGGCACTCAACGCCTGTGCCGAAATCTTCGCCACCCCTGAGACCTTCCCCAAGGGCCGGTTCCTCGACTATCCGGCGGACTGGGGAACCACCAACGTGGATAGGATTGCGGCGCTGGGCTTGAACTTCGTCTCGGTCCCGGCCGGGAGCGAGGGCGCGCTCGTGGCCGAGATCAAGAGCGCCGTCGCCCGCCAAGAGCCCCTGCTCATTCAGTTCTGGAAGCCGCACTGGGTGCACGCCAACATCGACATGAAAATCGTGGCCTTGCCGGCGTACGCGGAGGGCTGCTACGACGATCCCTCGTGGGGCCTCAACCCGGATGCGACGTACGACTGCGATTGGGAGCGCGGCTACATCAAGAAGATGATCTGGAGCGGCATGAAGGATAAATGGCCGGCCGCTTACCGACTCCTGCAGAACTACACGCTCACCAACGAGGACCAGAACCCGATGATGAAGGCAATCGACGTCGACAGCGAGGACCTGGTGGAAGTGGTCTCAGAGTGGGTCGACGCGAACGAGGCGCGCTGGAGGCCTTGGGTTGAAGACGCCATGAAGTAGCAGGCATGACCGGCGGAGTCGGGCCAACGGCCGGCTCCGCTGGGTTCTTTCCGCGCCTTTGCTCGTCTGAGCGAGATGCCTGATGAAGTGAACGCAGCGAACATGACCGGGACTGACCAGGCGGCAGGGCAGGTGAAGCTGTTCTGCCGCAACCTTTGGAAAGTGTACGGTCCCGAGCCGCACCAGTTCTTCTCCGGCGAGCGCGGCGCCCGCCAAAGGGGCGACCGGGCCGAGCTCATCCGCCGCATCCGGGCGGCCGACCATATCGCCGCCGCCTGCGACGTCAGCTTCGATGTCCACGAGGGCGAAATCTTCGTCATCATGGGCCTTTCCGGTTCCGGTAAATCGACGGTGATTCGGTGCCTCTCGCGCCTGGTCGAACCGACGGCCGGGCAGGTCGTGTTCGACGGCCAGGATCTCCTGAAGGCGTCCAGCAAGGAACTCATCGATCTCCGCCGTCATAAAATGGGGATGGTGTTCCAGAACTTCGGCCTCCTTCCCCATCTGACCGTTCTCGACAACGTGGCCTTCCCGCTCAAGGTCCAAGGCGTCGCGCGCGAGGAGCGCGTCAAGCGCGCGATGGAGATAATCGATCTGGTCGGCCTCGAGGGGCGCGAGGCGAGCTTCCCGCGCGAGCTCTCCGGCGGCCAGCAGCAACGCGTCGGGATTGCCCGCAGCCTCGCCGTGGAGCCGGAGATCTGGCTCCTCGACGAACCGTTCAGCGCCCTCGACCCCCTGATCCGCCGGCAGATGCAGGACGAGTTCCTGCGCTTGCAGCGCCTGCTGCACAAGACCATCGTGTTCATCACCCACGACTTCCTCGAGGCCCTCAGGCTCGCCGACCGCATCGCCATCATGAAGGACGGCGAGATTGTCCAACTGGGCACCCCAGCGCAAGTGGTCATGGAGCCGGCGGACGACTATGTGACCGAGTTCACGCATGACGTGCCGCGGGCGAAGGTGTTGATGGTGCGGAACGTCCTCGAGCCGGCCGCGGACGGGCTGGACACGTCGGATGCCGTCGCCGAAACCATGAACCTCGAAGAGGTCTTGCCTCACGTCGCGGGGCGGATCGATCCCCTTCCCGTGACCGACGCCAACGGGCGGCTCGTCGGCCAGGTGACCCCCCATGCGGTACTGAATGCGCTGGCGGGCAAGCAACGCCGTAAGGGATGATCGCGACCAACGCAGTCTCCGCTCTCGAGAGCGCTTTCCATCGGCGTAACTACGATCCCAGCTTGGCGGTCTGGCTCGTCACCGGGGTCGCGGTGGTGGCCCTCTTTGCCCTGCGCGGCCAGTACGACTGGGTCACCAAGTTGCCGGAGGAGCTGGTTATTCCGCTCGAGGCGTGGCTCAACGCCTTCATGGATTTGTTCGTCGCTAGCTTCAAATGGTTGTTCCGGGCGATATCGGGGCTTCTCGAATGGCCGATGAACGGGCTCCAGGCTCTTCTACACTGGCTCCCGTGGCCGGCGACCATCGCCGGATCCGTCGTCGTCGCGCATTTGGCCGGGGGCTGGCGCCTGGCTGTCTTCACCCTGTGCACGCTCATGTACATGGTGATCGTCGGCTACTGGGACGAGAGCATGAACACCCTGGCGCTGGTTGGCATGGCCGTGCCCCTGTCGGTCGCCGTCGGTCTGTTTGCCGGCATCCTCGATTTTAGCTACCGCCCCGCCAAATCGGTCATTCAACCAACGCTCGACTTGATGCAAACCGTGCCGGCGTTCGCCTATCTGATCCCTGTGCTTTTGCTGTTTGGCTTCGGTCCCGTGGTGGGTCTTGTGGCCGCCACCCTTTATGCCTGCCCGCCGATGGTCCGTAACGTCAGTCTGGGGCTTCAAAGGGTCCCCGTGGACATCGTCGAGTCGGCCAAGATGTCGGGCTGCACCGACCGCCAGCTCCTATGGTGGGTCCGGCTTCCGGCGGCGATGCCGACGATTATGATCGGCGTCAACCAGACGATTATGTGCGCCCTGAGCATGGTGATCATCGCCGCGATCATCGGCGGCTTCGGCGATATTGGCTGGGAGGTTTTGAGCACCATGCGCAGGGCGCAGTTCGGCCAAAGTCTCCTCGCGGGCCTCGTGATTGTCCTCATTGCCATGAACTTTGACCGCATCAGCAGGGGTCTCACCAGCCGCCAGCGCGTATCCCAGGCGCGCACCGGCACCCTATGGCAGCGCCACGCCCATCTCTGGGTGGCACTGGTCGCGATCATGGTGGCGGTTGCCCTGGCCCAGGTTCTGCCCGAGCTTCACGATTACCCGAAGGCCTGGATCTTTTATCCTGCGGCGGTCGTGAACGATGCGGTGACGTGGTTCACGGCCAACTACTTCTTTGCCACCAGCGCGATCAAGAGCTGGACTCTATTCTACTTTCTTTTGCCGATCAGAATCGGCCTGGAAAATAGTGTCACGCCGCACTTCTGGGGGTTTGCTCTGAATCTGTGGATCAGCCTCGGCTACGCTGCGGCGGTGGCAGGGCTGGCCCTATGGGTCGACCGCGCCACGAGCTGGCGCGGCGCGGTCGCCGTGCTCATCACCGGCGGGCTCTTTTACTTCGGCACCACCGGCACGCCGTGGGCCGTGTTTATTCTGGTGGTCACGGTGACCGCCTTTCGTGTAGGCGGGTGGCGCGTCGGGGTGTTCGCCCTGGGCGGGCTGTGCTTCATGCTCTTCACCGGGATCTGGGAACGGGCGATGCTGTCGGTGTATCTTTGCGGCACGGCGGTGCTGATCGCCTTCCTCGCCGGCGGGCTCCTCGGCATATGGGCAGCCCGCAACGACCGTGTCTCGGCATTCTTACGGCCGATCAACGACACCCTCCAGACGATCCCGCTTTACGTTTTTCTCATCCCGATCATCATGGTCTTTCTGGTCGGCGAGTTCTCGGCCTTGCTCGCCGTCATCGCCTACGCCATCGTTCCCGCAATCCGTTACACGGAGCACGGTATTCGCCACGTCCCGGCCGAAACCGTCGAGGCGGCGAGGGCGATGGGCTGCACGCCGAGGCAGCTGCTATGGCAGGTGCAGCTGCCCCTGGCGCTGCCCGAGATCATGCTGGGGCTCAACCAGACGATCATGTTGGGGCTCGCCATGCTGGTCATTGCCGCCCTCGTCGGTACCCTCGGGCTGGGCCAGATGATTTACATCGCGCTCACCGCCGCCGACTTCGGCAAGGGCGCGGTCGCCGGGCTGGGCATCGCTCTCATCGCCATGATCACTGACCGCATTCTCCAGTCCTGGAGCGCGCGGAAAAAGGTCGAGTTGGGACTGGCCTGACCTCGACCCCGGCTGTTTCACGAGGCTGAGCGCCCGCCCGGGCCACGGTTGACGGGGCCGAGTTAAATTCGTTCAATCGTCTCGTTCCAATCCGACAGGGGGCTAACCAAACAAAGTGGGAATGAGCCATGGCGAAACCGCAGGTGATCAATCACGATTTCAGCGACGGGTTCGATCGTGATCCCGAGCGCTCCTCCACCCTGGCGGCCCCGTACTATTTCGACCCGGCGGTCTACGAGAAGGAGAAGGAGACCATCTTCTACCGCTCGTGGAACTTCGTCTGCCATGTCGAGCAGGTACGCGACATCGGCGGCTACGCCACCGCCATGGTCGCCGACCAAAATATTTTCGTCATTCGCGGCAAGGACAGAGTGCTGCGCGGCTTCTACAACGTCTGTCAGCACCGCGCCCACGAACTCCTGAAAGGTTCAGGGAAGAGGAAGGTCATCGCCTGCCCGTACCATGGCTGGACCTATGAGACCGACGGCCGCCTCAAAAATGCGCGCAACAGCCAGGACCTGCCCGGGTTCAACCCCGGGGAGTTCGGCCTCAAGCCGGTTCAGGTGGAGGAGTTCTCGCACTTCATTTTCATCAACCTCGACCCGGGCGCGCCTTCGCTCAACAGCCAGACCGGCGAGCTGCAAGCGGAGATCCGCAGCTACGTCCCCCATCTCGACAAGCTGATCTACGCACTTCGACTGCGCTACGACATAGCCACCAACTGGAAGAACGCCATCGACAACTTCCTCGAGTGCTACCACTGCCGCATCGCACATCCGGCGTTCGCCGACCTCATCGACATGCCGACATATAGGTCGAAGACCCATGGGATCTATTCGAGCCACACGGCGCGCTCGGGGCCCGGCGACAACAAGGCCTATACCTTCGAGAAGAGCGATGACGACCTAGACTTCGGGGCCTGGTGGCTGTGGCCCAACGTCAACTTCATCGTCAACCCCGGCGAGAGCAACGTCGTCGTGATGCACATGATGCCCTCGGGGCCGGAGACGACCATCGAGCACCTCGACTTCTATTTCCTGACCGAGAAGCTGGACGAGCAGCAGCGCGCGGTGATCGAGTACTTTGACAAGGTGCTCAATCCGGAGGACATCGGTCTGGTGGAGAGCGTTCAGCGCGGCCTCCACTCGCGCGGCTACCATCAAAGCCGCTACATCGTCGATCGCGACCGCACGGAGCTGAGCGAACACGCGGTCCACCACTTTCACTCGCTCGTGCTGGATGCGCTGAAGGGCTGAGCGTGGGCAAGCTTGACGGCAAGACGGCGCTCGTGACCGGCGGCGCGCGCGGCATCGGCAGGGCGATCGCCGAGCGCTTCGCCGCCGAAGGGGCCCGCGTGGTCGCGGCCGGGCGCAGCAAGCCCGACCCACCCTTCGCGCGAGTCGGCGACGCCGCCGCGCCGATCTACAAACGGACCGACGTTGCCAGCGCAGCCGAGGTGCGCGCGCTCGTGGCTTTTACGGTCGATCGCTTCGGCTCGCTCGACGTGCTCGTGAACAACGCGGGCGTGGAGATCGAGAAGACCATAGAGGAGACCACCGAGGAGGAGTGGGACTGGCTCCTTGGGATCAATCTCAAAGGCGTCTTCCTGTGTTGCAAGTACGCGCTCGACCCGATGCGCCAGGGCGGCGGCTCCATTGTCAACATCGGCTCCATCGAGGGCTTTGCCGCGAGTCCCCGACTCGGCGCCTACTGCGCCTCGAAGGGAGGCGTGCACGCCCTGACCCGGGCCATCGCGGTCGATCATGGCGCGGATGGCATCCGCTGCAACGCCATCTGTCCTGGCTGGATCAAGACCGGCATGACAGCGGCCTATCTCGAGCAGCTGCCGGACCCCGAAGCGGCCGAACGCTCCGTTGCGGCGCTGCACCCGGCTGGTCGCCTGGGCCGGCCCGAGGACGTCGCCAGCCTTGCACTGTGGCTCGCCTCGGACGAGTCATCCTTCGCGACGGGTCAGCTTTACGTGCTCGACGGCGGCCTCACCGCTCGCAACCCGTTCACCGGGCCCGCGACCTAGATCCAGTCGTGTAACGGCGCGTTCCTGTGTCGCGCCTTGTCGAAGACCTGAGCGGCCCGCTAGAATGGGCCGTGGGATTGCCTTTTCCGCCGGTCCACCGCGCCCTTCCCGCGCCGGGCGCCGAAAGCGCCCCTTGGCTTGAACAAGGAGGGACCCATGGGTGCCATGGCCAAGTCCCCCGCCCACGAGCGCGCGATGGAGATGCTGCTCGCCGGCGACTTCCCACGACATGAAGAGGACGGCATCCAATGAACACCGCTCAATCGGACTGGAAACCGATATCAGGCGGCTGCCAATGCGGCGCCGTCCGATATACGGTTCACGCCCCCGTCGAGCTGACGAACCACTGCCACTGCACGATGTGCCGTCGCATGCAAGGCGCGATCTTCGGGACTTGGTCGCGCATGAAAGCTCGACATCTCACCATCGACAAGGGGGAGGAAAATCTGACGCTCTACGAGAGTTCGCCGCCGGTTCGCCGGCGGTTCTGCCGCACCTGCGGCTGCCCGCTCTTCTACGAGCACGAGAAGGAGCCGGGGCTCATCTGGATTACCACGGCGACGCTCGACGGCGGCGCTCATCCCGGTCATCCGAAGGAACGGGAGCGGCACGTCTGCGTCGAATCAAAGGTCTCCTGGTACGGGATCACGGACGCGTTGCCCCAAAATCGGGATTACACCTTCTAGGGCCTTCCTAGGGCCTTCCCGTCAGCCGGTACAGCCAGACCGTTCCCCGGATCCCAGGGGCCGGTTTGAGGTCGGCTCCGGCGGGGATTGCCGACCCAGCTCAGGGCAGGCCGCCTCGAATCGCCCGTGACGACACGCTCGCCTCCTCATTCGCGCTCTCGGCCTCCCATCGATTGCAGGGCCGGGACGATCCGACAATAAGCGACGGGGCTTCGAGGCCCGCGGGCTCCCGGCGACGAGGTAAGCCGATGAGCCAGCGCGTATGCAAAAAAAACGTGCCGATATGGCACGGCGGGCGCCGGGGCATCGGGCATCGAGGGCATCCCTCAAGTGGCTTGCTTGAAAGCGGCGGCGAGCGAGGCGCCGTCGGCCAGGCTGTGGAACCACCCCAGCGGCTGGCGCGGCGCGGCGCCGTCGACGTTGGGCGCCCCCCGGCCCGCGCGCAGGTCCTCGATGTTGGCGGTGCGAACCTCCGTGCTGAACCGGGTGATACCGGTGGTGTTCGGCACGCTGGCGTGCAGGTGGGCACCGGAAAAGCATAGAAGATCGCCCGGCTCGATGACGACGGGCCAGGCCGATGTCCTGTCGACCGGCTCCGTGGCGACCGGCAGCAACGGATAGCTGTCATCGCCACGCTGCGACCGCAGGCGCAGGGCTTCGAAATCCCAGTCCGCGCTGGTGTTGGCAATCGGCCGGTCCCAATGGGCGGGATAAATGACCATGGTCCGCTCTGCCGTGACCGGATAGATCGGCGCCCACCAATTCACCTGGGCCATCACGTTCGAGCCCCAGCTGTCACGGTGCGGCGCCAAGTTCATCACCCGGCGGCTCATGTGGGTCTCACCGGAGGGCTGGATGCGCAGGCGCAACCGGTCCCAATAGGTCAGCGACGCATCGACGCCCACCGCCTCCAGCGCCGCGCGATAAAGGTTGCGGATCCCGGGATCCTTTTCGAAGGCCCTGATCAACGCCTCGCTCTTGTCCGCGTAGGCGACCGATGCCAGGGCGCCCTGAGCGACCAGCGGATCGTGTGGCGCGAAGACCTCGCGGATCATGCCGACGGCTTTGGAGACCAGGGCCGATACGGCATCGACCGATCGAAAGACGATCAAGTCGCCACGGAAGAGCCGGGCGCCCCTGGAGCAATCGTCCAGCGGTGCCAGTCGCTCATGGACCGTAACCATGGCCTGATTTTAGCATGGTCGCCAGTTGTCCCCGCCAAAAATCCCAGCCGCCGCCGGACTCCCGGCTCTTCGAGTCGCCGGCGGAGTCATCCGGTCGCGCCACGGGGCGATGATCCGGCACTCCGGTTGCCATGTGCCCGGGGGCGCAAACAGTGGCGCAAACGGTTTGGTCAACCCCTGCGGCGGTGTAACATGGGCGCTGGTTCCGGCATCGGTTCAGGGGAGCCATGAAGAAGTACTCGATCTTCAGCCTTGTGCGGAACGCGGTCAGCTATCACGAGAGGTGGTCCGAGGCGTGGCGCAGCCCCGAGCCGAAGGGGGCTTATGAGGTGGTCATCGTCGGCGGCGGCGGCCACGGCCTGGCGACCGCCTATTATCTGGCCAAGGAGCACGGCATCACCAATGTCGCGGTCGTTGAGAAGGGCTGGCTGGGCCTCGGCAACACCGGGCGCAACACGACCATCATCCGCTCCAACTACCTGTGGGACGAGAGCGCGCATCTGTATGAGAAGTCCCTGCAACTGTACGAGGGTCTGAGCCAGGAGCTGAACTTCAACATCATGCTCAGCCAGCGCGGCTGCCTCAACCTGGCCCACAATCAGCACGACCTGCGCCAGCTGTCCAGGCGGGTCAACGCCATACGCTTGAACGGCATCGACTCGGAGATTCTGACCGCCGGGCAGATCAAGGCCCTGGTGCCCATCCTCAACTGCTCGCCGACCGCGCGCTATCCGGTGCTGGGGGGCTCCTTGCAGCGGCGCGGCGGCACCGCGCGGCACGACGCGGTGGCCTGGGCCTTCGCCCGCGCGGCCGACGCCCGCGGCGTCGACATCATCCAGAACTGCGAGGTGACCGGCATCCGCCGGGACGGCGGCCGGGTGACGGGGGTGGAGACGACCAAGGGTCTCATCAAGGCGGGCAAGGTCGGCGTGGTCGTCGCCGGCCACGCCAGCGTGCTCGCCGAGATGGTCGGCCTGCGCCTGCCGATCGAGAGCCATCCGCTGCAGGCGCTGGTGTCCGAGCCGATCAAGCCGGTGCTCGACACGGTGGTCATGTCGGCCGCGGTCCACGTGTATCTCAGCCAGTCGGACAAGGGCGAGCTGGTCCTCGGGGCCGGCATCGATTCCTACAACTCCTACGCCCAGCGCGGCAGCCTGCCGATCATCGAGCACATGCTGGCGGCCTGCGTCGATCTGTTTCCGATCGTCAGCCGCTTGCGCATGTTGCGCCAATGGGCCGGCATCGTCGACGTCTGTCCCGACGCCAGCCCGATTGTGGGCAAGACGCCGGTCGAGGGCTTCTACGTCAACTTCGGCTGGGGCACCGGCGGGTTCAAGGCGACCCCGGGCTCGGGCTGGGTCTTTGCCTACACCATCGCCCAAGACCGACCGCACCCGTTGAACGAACCGTTCTCGCTCGAGCGGTTCCACACCGGCTACCTGGTGGACGAGCACGGCGCCGCCGGCGTGGCCCACTGACGGAGTTTGGGTGGATGCTGCTGATCCCCTGTCCGTGGTGTGGGCCGCGCGACGAGACCGAGTTCTCTTGCGGCGGCGAGGGGCACATCCCGCGGCCCGCCGACCCGGCCGCGCTCACCGATCCCGAGTGGGCCGATTACCTGTTCATGCGCAAGAATCCCAAGGGCGTTCACACCGAGCGCTGGGTGCACAGCCAGGGATGTCGGCGCTGGTTCAATGTCGCGCGCCATACCGTGAGCCACGAGATCCTCGCCGTCTACAAGATGGGCGAGCCGCCGCCGGAAACCGGGGCGGATAGCAAGCAGAACAGGACGTGAGTCCCCAGCGCCATCGCCTCGCCGCCGGCGGGCGCATCGACCGCTCGCGCCCGCTCAACTTCACCTTCAACGGCAGGCGCTTTGAGGGCTATGCCGGCGACACGCTGGCCTCGGCGCTCATCGCCAACGGCGTCACGCCGGTCGCCCGCAGCTTCAAGTATCACCGCCCGCGCGGCATCGTCGGCGCCGGCGCGGAGGAGCCCAACGCCATCGTCCAGCTCGAGACCGGCGCCCGCACCCAGCCGAACCAGAGGGCCACGCGGGTCGAACTCTACGACGGCCTCACCGCCGCCAGCGTCAATTGCTGGCCCAGCGTCAACTTCGACCTGGGGGCCGTCAACAACCTGCTCAAGCGGCTCCTTCCCGCGGGCTTCTATTACAAGACCTTCATGTGGCCGCCGGGCTTCTGGATGCGGTACGAGTATTTCATCCGCCGCGCCGCCGGCCTGGGCAAGGCGCCGGCCGCGCCCGATCCCGACCGCTATGACAAGATGCACTGCCACGCCGACGTGCTGGTGGTGGGCGGCGGCCCCTCGGGCCTGGCGGCGGCGCTGGCGGCGGGACGCACCGGGGCGCGCGTCATTCTGGCCGACGGGCAGAACGAGTTCGGCGGCGCGCTCTTGGACGGCGGGGCCGAGATCGACGGCGGCCCCGCCCTGGACTGGGTCGCGGCCGCGGTGGCCGAGCTCGAGGCCATGGCGGAGGTCCGCCTGCTGCCGCGCGCCACCGTCGCCGGCTATTACGACCACAACTACCTCACGATCGTCGAGCGGGTCACCGACCATCTCGGCGCGGCGGCGCCGGCGAACCTGCCGCGCCAGCGGCTGTGGAAGGTGCGGGCCGGGCAGGTGGTGCTGGCCACCGGCTCGGTAGAGCGTCCGCTCGTCTTCGCCGACAACGACCGGCCCGGCATCATGCTCGCTTCGGCGGCCGCGACCTATGTCAACCGCTACGCGGCCAAGCCGGGCTCCCGCGCGGTGGTGTTCACCAACAACGACAGCGCCTACCGGGTGGCGCTCGACCTGGCCGAGGCCGGCATCGAGGTGGCCGCCGTCGTCGACCCGAGGCCCGAGCCCGAGGGTCCGCTGCCGGCGCGGACGCGTGCGCGCGGCATCGAGGTCCTGGGCGGCCAGGCGGTGGTCGCCGCCCACGGCGGCGGGCGGGTCGCCGCGGTCGAGGTCATGGGCCTCGATCAGGCCGGCGGCGGGGTGATCGGCGAGTCGCGGCGGGTGAGGTGCGACCTGGTGTGCGTCTCGGGGGGCTGGAACCCGACGGTCCACCTGTTCTCCCAGTCGGGCGGCAGGCTCCGCTATGACGACGCGCTGGCCGGCTTCGTCCCCGACCGCTCGGCTCAGGCCGAGCGCTCGGTGGGCGCCGCCGCCGGCACGTTCGCCCTTGCCGACTGCCTGGCTCGGGGCTTCGAGGCCGGGCTCGAAGCCGCCGCCGAGGCCGGGTTTAGAAGGAAAGGCAGGTCGCGCCGGGCGCCGAAAGCGCCGGCGCAGGAGGAGGCGCCCTTGAGGCCGTTCTGGGTCGTCCCCTCCACGGTCGCCAGGGGCCGCGGCACCAAGCACTTCATCGACCTCCAGAACGATGTCACCGTCGCCGACGTGGCGCTCGCCGTGCGCGAGGGCTACCGCTCGGCCGAGCATCTCAAGCGCTACACCACCATGGGCATGGGCACCGACCAGGGCAAGATCGGCAACGTCACCGGCCTCGCGGTCCTGTCGGAGCTCGTGGACGCGGACATTCCGAGCGTCGGCACCACCACCTTCCGCCCACCCTACACGCCGGTCGGCTTCGGGTTGCTGGCCGGGCGCGAGGTCGGCGCGCTGGCCGATCCGGTGCGCAAGACGGCGATCCACCGTTGGCATGAGGACCGGGGCGCGGCGTTCGAGGATGTCGGGCAGTGGAAGCGGCCGTGGTATTTCCCGCGCGCCGGCGAGAGTATGCATGACGCCGTCAACCGCGAGTGCCTGGCCGTGCGCAACAGCGTCGGCGTCATGGACGCCAGCACGCTCGGCAAGATCGACATCCAGGGGCCGGACGCGCTCAGGCTTCTCAACTGGGTCTACACCAACGCCTGGGACAACCTCAAGATCGGCCGCTGCCGCTACGGCCTGATGCTGGGCGAGGACGGGATGGTGATGGACGACGGCGTCACCACCCGCCTGGCCGAGCACCACTACCTCATGACCACGACCACCGGGGGCGCCGCCGGAGTGTTGGCCTGGCTCGAGATGTGGCTGCAGACCGAGTGGCTCGACCTCAAGGTCCACCTGACCTCGGTTACCGAGCACTGGGCGACCGTGGCGGTCGCGGGTCCCAGGGCGCGCGAGCTCTTGAGCGCGCTCACCAGCGACATCGACCTATCGGCCAAGGCCTTCCCGTTCATGTCCATGCGCGCGGGCACGGTGGCCGGCGTCCCGGCCCGGGTGTTCCGGATCAGCTTCACCGGCGAGCTGTCTTTTGAGATCAACGTGCCGGCGAGCTACGGCATGGCGGTCTGGAACGCCGTCATGATGGCGGGGGAGAAGTACGGCGTCACGCCGTTCGGCACCGAGGCCATGCACATCCTGCGCGCCGAGAAGGGCTACATCATCGTCGGCGACGAGACCGACGGCACGACCACCCCCGGCGACGTGGGCATGGACTGGATCGTGAGCAAGAAGAAGCCGGACTTCATCGGCAAGCGGTCCCTGAGCCGCCCCGACACGGCCCGGGAGGGCCGCAAGCAGCTGGTCGGTCTCTTGACCCAGGACCCCAAGGAGGTGCTGCCCGAGGGCGGCCAGATCGTCGCCGAGCCCGAGAAAAAGCCGCCGATGAAGATGATCGGCCACGTCACCTCGAGCTATTGGAGCGCCAGTCTGGGCCGCTCGATCGCGCTCGCGCTCGTATACGGCGGCCACAAGCGCCATGGCGAGACGGTCCACGTGCCGCTCATCGGCAAGACGGTGAGCGCGGTGGTGAGCGAGCCCAGGTTCTACGATCCGGAGGGGGTAAGGCTCCGTGGCTGAAGCCTATCTTCGCCTCAGCGCGCTCGCCCATCTGGGCCTCGAGGCGCGCGCCGTCGCCGACCCGGGCGAGGCCGGCGTGGTCCTGTCGGAGCGGCCCGGCCGCGGCCAGATCGACCTGCGGGGGGAGGCGGAGGACGCGGGCTTCCTCGGCGCGGTCGAGCAAGCCATCGGCTTGGCCCTGCCGCTCGAGGCTGGCACCACTGCTTCCGGCGGCGCGGCCACCGCGCTCTGGCTGGGTCCGAACGAGTGGCTGGTGGTCACCCCGCCGGACGGCCAAGGGGCGGCGGCCGAAGCCCTGCGCGCGGCGCTGAAGGACCTCTGGGCCGCGGTCACCGACGTGAGCGACAGCCGCGCCGTGATCGGCCTTTCCGGGCGCCACGCGCGCGACGTGCTCATGAAGGGCTGCTCGCTGGATTTGCACCCGCGGGTCTTCGGACCGGGCCGCTCAGCCCAGAGCGCCGTCGCCAGGGCGCTCGTCCTCCTCCACCAGACCGACGAGGCGCCCAGCTATGACCTCTACGTCCACCGCAGCTTCGCCGAATACCTGTGGCTGTGGCTCGAGGACGCGGCGGCCGAGTACGGCCTGGCGGTGGTTAGCGGCGGCTGAGCGCGGCGGGCGCAATCCTCCCACCGTCTGAGTCCTCCGGTGCCGTGCCGGCGTTCGCGGATCGGCGGAACGGCGCGGAGGCGTGTCGCGTCCAAGGGTGAGGGTGGCGCCGGCGACGGCGGCCGCGAGGGGGCCGCCGAGGCGCGCTGGTGGTCCGCGCCGCGGTTTGTTACAAAGCCTTTGGGGGCGGGTCGCGTCCGGGGTTGGCGCGAGCTGATCGAATCGGGAGGCGGGCGATGAAGAGCCATGCGCGGGTGGTCGTGATCGGCGGCGGCATCGTCGGCGTCAGCACGCTGTACCACCTGGCCAAGAAGGGTTGGTCGGAGGTGGTGCTGGTCGAGAAGGCCGATCTCACCCACGGCTCCACCTGGCACGCCGCCGGCATCCTGCCGCTCTTCAACATGAGCTACTCGATCGGCCAGCTGCACAAGTACAGCGTCGATTTGTACCAGAGGCTCGAGGCCGAGACCGGCCAGGCGGTCGGCTTCCACAAGACCGGCAACCTGCGCCTGGCGACGAACCGGGACCGCATGGACGAGTACCGCAAATACTGCGGCACCGCGAGCACCATCGGGGTGCCGTTCGAGATGATCGGCCCCAAGGAGATCAAGGAGCTTTGGCCGTTCTGTAATATCGACGGCCTGGTCGGCGCCTTGTTCCACTCCCATGACGGCCACGCCGCCCCGGCCGACATAACCCAGGCGCTCGCCAAGGGCGCGCGCGACCGCGGCGCCGAGATCTATCGCCGGACAAAGGTCGTCGCGATCACCGAGACGCCGGGCGGCGAGTGGAAGGTCGAGACCGACAAAGGCGACATCACCTGCGAGATCGTGGTCACCGCCGCCGGCGCGTGGGCGCGCGAGGTCGGCGCCATGGTCGGGCTGGACCTGCCCACGATCCCGGTGGAGCACCAGTACCTGGTGACCGAAGAGATCCCGGAGCTGGTCGAGCGGGAAGGCGCCGGCCTGCCCGAGCTTGCCGTCCTGCGCGAAAGCGATGCCTCGTACTACATGCGCGAGGAACGCCAGGGCCTGATCCTCGGCCCCTACGAGAAAGGCGCGCCGGCCTGGGCGGTGGACGGCGTTCCGGAAGGCTTTGGCCAGGAGCTGCTGCCACCCGATATCGAGCGGCTCGAGCCCCACATCGAGGCGGCGATCAAGCGGGTGCCGATCTTCGGCCAGGCGGGGATCAAGGACTACATCAACGGACCGATCCCCTACACCCCCGACGGCAGCCCCCTGATCGGGCCCGCCTTCGGCCTCAAGAACTTCTACCTCAACGAGGGCCACAGCTTCGGCATCACCGCGGCCGGCGGCGCCGGGTGGCAGTTGGCGGAGTGGATCGTCGAGGGCGAGCCCGGCATCGACATGCTGGACGTCGACCCGCGCCGGTTCGGCGCCTACGCCAACAAGGCCTACACCAAGCTGAAGAGCGAGGAGGCCTACGAGCACGTCTTCATCATCCACTACCCGGACGAGGAGCGGCCCGCCGCCCGGCCGGCGAAGACCAGCCCGATTCATGACCGGCTGGCGGCGGCCGGCGCCGTGTGGGGACAACGCTACGGCTGGGAGCGGCCCAACTGGTTCGCGCCCGATGGCGTCGCGGCGAGGGACGTGTGGAGCTTCCGCCGCACCAACTATTTCGAGCCGGTCGGCGCCGAGTGCCGGACGGCGCGCGAGCGCGTCGGGATCATCGATATCACGAGCTTTTCCAAGTTCGAGGTCTCCGGCCCGGGGGCCGAGGCGTATCTCGATCGCATGGTCGCCCGCAGCCTGCCGAAGAAGGTGGGCCGGATCAATCTGTCGCACGCGCTGACGCCTTCGGGAGGCGTCAGGAGCGAGTTCACGATCACCAGGGACGGGCCCGATCGCTTCTACCTGGTCAGCTCGGGCGCGGCCGAGCGATACGACCATGACCTGCTCCTCAAGAACCTTCCCGATGACGGCGGCGTCACCGTCGACAACATCACCACGGGCCACGGCGTGCTTGTGCTGGTGGGTCCGCGGGCGCGCGAGGTGCTGGCGAAGCTCACGGGCGCCGACCTCTCCAACGGGGCGTTCCCGTGGCTCACGGCGCAGCATATTTCGGTCGATCTCGCCCCGGTTCGCGCGCTCAGGGTGAACTTCGTCGGCGAGCTCGGCTGGGAGCTGCACCACCCGATCGAGTATCAGAGTCATATCTTCGATGCCTTGATGGCCGCCGGCGAGGAGTTCGGCATCGGTCTTGTCGGGATGCGGGCCATGGACTCGCTCAGGGTCGAGAAGTCGTACCGCATGTGGGGCCAGGACCTCACGACCGAGTACTCGGCGTTCGAGGCCGGACTGGACCGCTTCGTCCACCTCGACAAGCCCGCGTTCGTCGGCCGCGATGCCCTTGTCAGGCAGCAGCGGGACGGGGTGCCCCAGCGCTTCGTCACCCTCGAGGTCGGCGCCGACGACGCCGATGCGCTCGGCAACGAGCCCCTGTACCAGGGCGACCGGATGGTCGGCCGCGCCACCTCGGGCGCCTATGGCCACGCGGTCGGGAAGAGTCTGGCGCTGGCCTACGTCCAGCCCGAGGTCGCTCAGCCCGGCACGGCGCTCGAGGTCGAGATTCTTGGCGAGCGCAAGCGCGCGACCGTGATCGAGGCATCGCCCTGGGACCCCGAGAACGTCCGGCTCAGGGCGTAAGTCCGGCTCAGGGCGTGAGCCCGGCGCCCACTGCGGCAAGCGCGGACAAGTTGTAAAGCGTCCGTGAGGCCTTTGCCCTGTTCTTCGCCGCCGTGCCGGGCGAGCAGGTGAAGCGGTCGCGGTCGATCTCGAATACGTCGGCGGTCGCCTCGACCCTGGGAATTTCCTGTGAAATCGGGCATGGAAGTTGCGAGAATGTTCCGCTTCGCTCGGTGCTTATTTGAACGGCATAAGGTCTTGATAAAGGGGCATAACAGCGGTGCGCAGAGCTATCGAGAAGGGGAGGGGCGAATAATCATGGTCCGTGTGTCGGGGGTTTGAGCCCCGCATCCGCTGCCAATAAGATCAATGGGTTGGCAGACAACTGCTAACCCTTTTGCTTAACACGCCCTTGCCCCGGCAACGCGTGGCTCGTTACCATGTGGCGTGCTACACTGTGGCCTGCCCGGTCAATTAGACAACGGTGATGTGGTTTGGGGCGGAGTGATGGTTGAAGTCATCGAACGGCAACAGGCGGACGACGCGCTGCGCGAGAGCGAGGCGCGCTACCGCGAGCTGTTCGAGCAATCGCCGATCGGGGTCTTGGAAGAGGACTACTCCGCCGTCAAGCGCATGATCGACCGCTTGCGCGAGGAAGGGGTGCGCGACTTCCGGCGCTATTTCCGCGAGCACCCGAAAGCGCTGTGCCAAATAGCCGAGACCATCAGGATCGTCGATGCCAACCCGGCTCTCCTCGATATCTACCGGGCGCCCAATAAAGAGGCCTTCATGGAAACCGAGTCGGATCCCGCTACAATCGCCGAATGGAGAGGCTATTACGAGAAGGAGTTGGCCGCCTTGGCGGAGGGCGAAAGCCGCGTCGTGCAGGAGTATGAGGATGAGGCGTTCGACGGCTCGCCCATCATGGCCCGAGTCATCACCCACATCGGGGAGGCCTACAAGGACAGCTGGGCGCGGGTCGTTTCCACGGTCGAGGACATCACCGAGCGCAAACGGGTGGAGGAGGCGCGGCGGGAGAGCGAGCAGCGTCTGGCCGACATCGCCGCCAACATGCCGGGCAGCATCTTTCGCCGCGTGCTGCATCCCGACGGAAAAATATCGTTTCCGTATGAAGCCACTGGGATCATCCATGGCCTCGATCCGAAGGCGGTAATGGAGGACCCAGACGTCTTCATAGAGGCCATCCATCCCGACGACCGCGGCAAGTGGCATGAGGCGGTCAGGGCGTCGGCGAAGAGACTCGAGCGCTTCGATTTCGAGATGCGGTTCATCACCCCATCGGGCGAGACTAAGTGGGTGCGGTCTGTGGCCCAGCCCCATCGCTTGGACAACGGTGACGTGGTTTGGGACGGGGTGATGACCGACATCACCGAGCACAGGCGGGCCGAACAAAAGGGACTGCGCGAGAGCGAGGCGCGCTACCGCGAGCTGTTCGAGAACTCGCCGATCGGAATCTGGGAGGAAGACTACTCCGCCGTCAAGCCCATGATCGACCGCTTGCGCCGGAAAGGGGTGCGCGATTTCCGGCGCTATTTCCAAGAGCACCCGAGGGTGCTTCGCCAAATGGTCGAGGCCATCAAGGATATCGATGTCAACCAGGCCCTCCTGGACACCCGTCGGGCCCCTGATAAAGAGGCCTTCCTGCAAGCGGAAAGAAATCCCGCTCGAATCGAGGCCTGGATGCGCTTTCATGAAGAGGAGCTGGCCGCCTTGGCGGAGGGCGAAACCCGCG
Source organism: Pseudomonadota bacterium (assembly GCA_022571365.1). Lineage (GTDB taxonomy): Bacteria > Pseudomonadota > Alphaproteobacteria > JACZXZ01. The sequence continues at coordinate 21,600 of JACZXZ010000032.1, forward strand.
TCGTCCTGGAGCACCCGGATAAGGCGTTCGACGGCTCGGACATCGTGATCCGATCCATCACGAACATTTGGGACGCCTACAAGGACAGTTGGGCGCGAGTCGTTACCACGGGCGAGGACATCACCGAGCGCAAGCGGGCCGAGGAGGCGCTGCGCCGGAGCGAGCAGCGCCACCGCGACCTGTTCGAGCAGTCGCCGATCGGGATCTGGGAGGAGGACTACTCCGCCGTCAAGCGCATGATCGACCGCTTGCGCGAGGAAGGGGTGCGGGATTTCCGGCGGCACTTCCGCGAGCACCCGGAGGTGCTTCGCCAGATAGCCAAAGCCATCAAGGTCATCGATGTCAACCAGGCCCTCCTCGACCTCTATCGGATACCCGATAAAGAGACCTACCTTCGGGCGGTGGCAGAACCCGCTAGAATCAATCATTGGAGGGGCTTTTATGAAGTGGAGTTGGCTGCCTTGGCGGAGGGGGAAAGCCGCTTCACACTGGAGTATCCCGATAAGGCGCTCGACGGCTCGGACATCGTGACCCGAGTCATCACGCATATCGGGGAGGCCTACAAGGACAGCTGGGCGCGGGTCGTTTCCACGGTCGAGGACATCACCGAGCGCACGCGGGCGGAGGAGGCGCTGCGCGAGAGCGAGGTGCGCTTTCGAAGCCTGTTCGAACTCTCGCCGCTCGGGATCTGGGAGGAAGACTATTCCGGCGTCAAGCGCATGATCGACCGCTTGCGCAGGGAAGGGGTGCGGGATTTCCGGCGCTATTTTGCGAAGCACCCAGAGGTGCTTCGCAAAATAGTCAAAGCCATCAAGGTCATCGATGTCAACCAGGCCCTGGTCGATATCTACCGGGCGCCTGATAAAGAGACCTTCCTACGAGTCGATAGTACAGATCCTCTTAGAGTGAAGAACTGGGAGAGCTTTTTCGAAAAGATGCTGGCCGCCCTGGCGGAGGACGAAAGCCGTGCCGTCCTGGAGCACGCGGGTAAGGCGTTCGACGGCTCGGACATCGTGCTCCGAATCATCACCCACGTTGGGCCCGCCCACAAAGAAAGCTGGGCGCGGGTCGTTTCCACGGTCGAGGACATCACCGAGCGCATACATATGGAACAGCAGCTGCGTCAGGCTCAGAAGATGGAAGCGATCGGGGAACTGAGCGGCGGTATCGCGCACGATTTCAACAATCTGCTCACCATCGTCCTGGGCAATCTCGAGCTGCTCGATGAGCATCTCGAGCACCGTGGAGATCTAGAGGGAGATGTCCAAGAGTTCACGCATGCGGCGTCGAAAGCGGCCCTGCGGGGGGCAGAGCTGACCCAACGATTGCTCGCATTCGGGCGCAGGCAACCGCTGCGCCCCAGCGCGATCGACCTCAACGCGCTTGTTTCGGGCATGACCGGCCTGCTGACGCGGACGCTGGGGGAAACGATTGCGATTGACACACCGCTGGCGGCCGACCTGTGGCGCACTCTGGTCGACCCGGGCCAGCTTGAGCACGCCCTGCTGAACCTCACTATCAATGCCCGTGACGCCATGCCCAACGGTGGCAAGCTGATAATCGAAACCGCCAACGCCCAACTCGACGAGGAGTATGTCAAGCACGAGGCCGAAGTGGCTCCGGGGGATTATGTCATGCTTTCGGTAAGCGACACGGGCACTGGAATGCCGCCGGAGGTCGTGGAGCGCGCCGTCGAGCCTTTTTTCACCACCAAGGAGACCGGCCAAGGCTCTGGGCTGGGGTTGAGCATGGTGTATGGCTTTGTCAAACAGTCGGGCGGTCACATCAAGATCTGCAGCGAAGTGGGGCGCGGCACCACCGTAAAGCTGTTCTTGCCAAAGGTGGAGGGCGACTCGGTACGGGCGGGTCCAGACTCGATCGCTGGTCAAAAGCACCCGAGCGGTGGCGAGACGATTCTTGTGGTCGAGGACGATGCCGATGTTCGCAAGCTCGCCGTCAGACTGCTTGAGGACCTGGGCTATAAGGTCTTGGAAGCCTGTGATGGACGAGAGGCGCTCACGATTTTGGGCCAGGGCGGCCATGTCGACCTGGTGCTCGCTGACTTGGTGTTGCCCGGCGGCTTGAGTGGAATAGAGTTGGTGCGGGAAGCGCGCCGGCGTCGCCCGGCGCTCAAAGTCCTATATACATCGGGCTATAGCAAGCACACCGCTGTTGACGCTGGGGCGAGTGACGAGGTGAGGAATCTCCTCACTAAGCCATTCGATAAAGGAGGGTTGGCCCGCGAGGTCCGAAGCGTCCTGGATGAAAAGCGGGGCTGACCCGCCATTTGTCGGCGCATTCGTGCAACCTGTTGGCGGGCCTGCCGCGAGGCTCCGGGATTCCGCCCCTGATCTTGCTTGGGGATTGCTTCGCGGGGACGGGATAGGCGAAAGCGCGATTGGAAGCGAACCTGGCCGCGGAGGTCGAGGCCGTTCCGTGGCCGTGCTCAACGATTAAATCTCGCAATGGTCATCAGGGGTCGTGACGGGCCTTGCCGCCTGCAAGGTTCGGACGAGTGTATTTCCGTCTCATCGCCCGCCGCCAGGATGGCCTCGTGATCATTCCTCCGTGATCGTGTTCTCTGCGGCGATCCGTTTGACGACCGAGAGGTGGATCGGCTTGCTGAGGAATCCCGAGATGAGCCCGCTCTTCAGCTTGCTTTGGATCTTCGGGTCACCGGAATAGTAGTGGGCTGAAATAATGATGATCTTGGTTGCCGGGGATATCGCCTTGATCCTCTGCGCCACCTCGAGCCCGTCTATGTCAGGCAGTTTGACATCCAGGAAGACGAGGCGGAAAGGGCGATCCTCTACGAGCTTCAACGCTTCCGCGCCGCTGGTGGCTGTGAGGACCTCGACCTCTTCCGTTTGCAGCATGTGCCGGAGAGTCCAGCAAATGTCCACCTCGTCATCGACCACGAGGATCCGTTGCTTGGATGCCATCCGTTCCTCCGATCCTGGCCTGGGTGTGGCGTCTCCGAGGGTTGTTCATCCGGGCTGAACCTTGGAAGCTGATTGGTGGAAGGCCTTTCGGCGGCCGGGGGGGCAACCCGGGGGAGTAACCCTTCCACGGCCGGAACGTCCGTGGTCGGCGTAGGCGGGTGCGTCCGTCAGGCATCGTTCGGCTTCGTCGCCTCGCAGAACAGCGGGCGGGCCTCTATCAGCGCTAGGTTTGCCTCAAGGACTCTCTGGTAGATGAGTCCAAGCTGATCTTCACTCGTGTGATCGCCGCCGATCACCGTTCGGTCAGCGTTGTAGATCGCGTCCACGAGCCCCTCCAGTGCGCTTTGCAGCCTGAGCACGAGCTTCTCCGGCTCGGCTCCGGCGCCGGTGGGATCCGGCTCGACATTTCACCCATCGGTTTCCTCCTTGGTTCGTCATGAACCATTGGCGTAGCGGACCTCTAGGACCCCATTGCTAAGGCTCCCTTGCGCCGGCGACGGCGCGTCGGTTTGCCGGGCACCTCGCGGGGGAGTTCCGCTTCGGCCTTGCCGGCCGCCCCCAGTGGCAAGCCTCACCTTGCGCCCCGCCTGCTGGCACGCACGCCATCGGAGTCCGAGACCGGTATCTCGGCCAGAATCATCACCCCGTCATCTTCCGCGATGACGTCAATGCGAAGGTCGCTTTGTTCGATTTCAAGCTGCTTGTCCTGGCGCGCCGGGTTTTCGGCGGGCGGGGCTTGTCGGCAGCGGCGCTCGATGCCGCCGTTCTACCCGGGGCCGTTACCTATTACCTATCGGTTCCACCTAGCCGCCGCCGCCACGCCGGCGTCGCGGGATCGAGCCTCTTGGCGGAGGGCCGGAAATCACTGTCTCCATCCCTCCTTGGCGCCGTTGTTTCCGTGCCGACCCTTGCGTCTCGTCGCGCCCACCTGGATACCTTTGCGATACCTTTGCCTTGGCTCCGCATAAACCGTGCCAATTGTTTGCGGGATCTGCGTGTTGCGTGGGACGGGCATAAAATAATCATTGTATATCAATTAGTTATTGTCCAATGGCCGCGATGCCATTGCCATATCGGGGCCGTTGTTTGGAAAGGCCCGGGCCGGCGGGCGTGACAAGCCGGGTCAAGAAGT
>JACZXZ010000085.1 GCA_022571365.1 Pseudomonadota bacterium
GGCAAGCAGGGTCGGGTTGCTCGCGTAGGCTATGGCCAGGGCCTGTTCGAGCGTCTGGCCCGAGGCGGCGCCAACGGGGCCCGCGGCCGTCAACAGCACGCCCAGCGCCGTGGCCGGCAAACCCCGTGCCGCCCACCCGAACAAGGCCTGCCCGAGCCGCCTGCCCGGGCGCTGTAGCCACCCAGGCCGCGCCGTGCCGCCCGCCAATCCCCCGGTTAAAGCGTCTGTCTGGGACATTTAGAACGCGAATCCTGGGTCGGTGGCGAAGTCCGGCAACAGGGGCGTCGCCGCGTCGAACGTGACGCGGCTTGAAAGGACACCGGCGTTGTTGATCATCAGTCTCGCCCGGCCCATGCCCGGGCCGTCGGCGACCACCGCGACCAGGCGGCCGCCTTCGGCGAGCTGGCCGCTGATGACTGGCGGAATCCTCGGGACCGCGCCGTTCAGCAGGATGACGTCATAAGGCGCCTGCTCGGCATAGCCCCGATCGAGCCGACCCTCGACGACGGCGGCATTGTCGATCCCCAGCCCGGCCAGGGTTTGGACGGCCTTGGCCGCGAGATCGGCGTCGCTTTCCAGAGCGACCACGGTGCTGCACAGCCTGCCCAGCACCGCCGTCGAGTAGCCGGTGCCGCAGCCGATATCGAGGGCCACGTCGCCGGGCTTGACCGCGGCGGCCTGAAGCAGGCGCGCCAGAATCATAGGCTCCATGAGATACCGTCCGTTGCCGATCGCTATGTCCTCGTCGACATAGGCGATTCCCCGAAGCGGCGGAGGCACAAACGCCTCGCGCGGCAGCGCGCCCAAGGCCCCGATAAGCGCGGCGTCGGTCACCTTGTTGGGTCGGATCTGGCTTTCGACCATATTGTGCCTGGCCGCGGCGTAATCGATCATCACACTACATCAGTTGGCGAGTCCCGGTGTCAGACGGTGGTGGAGCGCCCCGATTTATACTTAGGCGCGCTCCAGAACACAACGCCGCGCCCGGACGAGCCGGCGCCTTGACCGGACTCGCGGCAGGGCCTATATGTCCGCGCGCGCCGCCTCGGCGGCGGGCTCAGGGGCCGGGTGGCAGAGTGGCTATGCAGGGGACTGCAAATCCCCGTAGGCCGGTTCGATTCCGGCCCCGGCCTCCATAATTTCAATGACTTACAGGCCCTCACTACGGTGAGGGCTTTTTGTGTCCTACGGTGAGGGCTTTTTGTGTCCGCAAATGCGGTGGCGTCGTCCAACGCCAGCACCCGGCAAGAGTCGATGGAGATTCGGTCCCCTTTCGGAACCGGATTCGTCGAGCGTGACCGCCGCCAGTTTTTGCGCTGGGCTTTGCATTCAGCGGCCAGGCGAGGAGGAGGACCGGGGTCTTGCGAGGTGGAGGGGGGCTTCTAGACCCCGCCAGCTCGCGCCCTGTCCACACTTTCGGCATCAACATGCCCCGCCATGCCCCGCCTCGCGCGGGGCTTTTCACATCAGCGCAGACGGCCCAAGGTCTGGTGTCGACGGCTTTCGTGCTAAGCTGGTTCATAGGCTTCCGCAGGAAAGCTCAACATCCACCAAAGGGAGGCGATCATGACTTCAGAGACCCAAGAACAGTCGGCGATTTCGGAGCGGCTCGAGCGAGTCGAGCGGCAAAACCGTAACCTTAAGCGCGGCATGATCGCCGTGGTTGCGATGCTCCTCTTCGCGGGCATTGCCCTGCCTGTCAAGCAGACCTTCTCCCAAGGAGATGTGGTCGAGGCCCAAAGTTTCATTCTCCGCGACGCGGCCGGAAACATGCGCGCCGCATTGACGGAGATCGAGGGCGAAGTGGCGTTGGGGCTGTTCGACGCGGGTGAGGTGATTCGGATCGGCCTGATCGCGGGCATGGACGGCGATGCGAGGCTGGAATTCTACGACGCGGACGGAACTCAACGCATCGGCCTTGGAACCTGGGACGGCGCGCCTGGTTTGACCCTGTTCGACACGACCGGAAATCACCGCGTCGGCCTTGCCGTGGGCACCACTGGCGACGTGCAACTGGAGGTCTACGACGGTTACGGCGCTCAACGCATTAGCTTTGGCACCTGGGACGGCGCCCCCGGCGTGTTGCTCGGTGATTCCAACGAAACAATTCGCGCCCTTTTCGAGCTGAACGACGACGGCGAGCCCCGTCTGGGCTTCTACGATGGGGACGGGATTTTGCGCGTGGACCTGGGAACCTTTGAAAATGCACCTGGTCTCTTCCTCTCCGACTCGGACGGAAGAGACCGTGTCTCGTTGCAGCTTGGCTCGAATAACGACCCCTTTTTGGGCTTCATCGATGCCAACGGGATTCCGCGCCTGGATCTCGGAACCTGGCAAGGCGCGCCCGGTGTGCTGCTCGCCGACTCGAACAACACAAGGCGCGCCCTTTTCGAGCTGACCGACGACGGCGAGCCGGCACTGAGGTTCTTTAACCGGAACGGGGGCGTATCCTGGACCGCGCCCGGCCGCTAGGTCCTGCTGAGGAAGACGCGGGTAGGGAAACTCTCCCGGGCGGCTGATCGCTCCCTGATGAAGACTCGGTGATTGCCGCCCTGCGCGCCGACGAGCTATTGGCCGGCCGGCGAGCTCGAAAGTTGGGTCGTATGGAAGCGGGTGTTGAGGGCTGTGGAGGAGCCTTTGGACCAAGGGGCCGGCCACCCTGGATTGACGCCCATCGCCTTGAGCCGTCCAGCTGGCGCTTACCCCTAACCGGCTTTTCCATGTCAGGTGAAGGCTTTAGTGGAAGAACTTCCCACCAAAGGTGAGCCCAGGTCGATGGGCCGCCGACGGGCGGTCCGGGCAACCGGGGAATTTCCAGCTGTCCTGGAGCGCCGCTGAATCTGTGCCCCCTCAAGCAGCGGGGCAGCCGACGCCGAGGTCCGGGCCGGCGCGCGCACCGGCCTTGGCCGCACGGCGGGGCCGGCCGGCTCGCGTTCGACGGCGGCACGAATCTGTGATTAGGTCCGCCTCGGGAGAGGCAAACCGGCCGGAGCAGCCTTCCATGAGCCTTCCATGAAATTGTTGCGCTATGGCCCGCGGGGCCGGGAACGGCCCGGGTTGTTGGATCGGGCGGGGCAAATCCGGGATCTCGCCGCCGAGATCCAGGACATCGTCCCGGCGACGCTCGCTCCCGACCGTCTCGCCCATCTCAAGGACCTCGACCCGGAAACCCTCCCGCCGGTGGAGGGAAAGCCGAGGGTGGGCCCACCGGTCGCCGGCGTCGGCAAGATCATCGGCATCGGCCTCAACTATAGCGACCATGCCGCCGAGGCGGGCATGCCGGTCCCCGAGGAGCCGATCCTGTTCATGAAGGCGACGACGGCGATTTCCGGCCCCACCGATCCGGTGGTGATCCCTAAAGACGCCGAGAAGACCGACTGGGAGGTCGAGCTCGGCGTCGTCATCGGCCGCATCGCGCGCTATGTGGCGGCGCCGACGGCGCTGGATTACGTCGCCGGTTATTGCCTCGTCAACGACGTCTCGGAGCGGGCCTTCCAGCTGGAGCGGAGCGGCCAGTTCGTCAAGGGCAAGAGCGCGGACGGCTTCGCCCCGATGGGGCCGTGGCTGGTCACCACGGACGAGATCCCCGACCCCCAGAACCTGGCTTTGTGGCTGGAGGTCAACGGCAAGCGGTATCAGGACGGCCATACCAGCAGGATGGTCTTCGGCGTGGCCGAGCTGGTGAGCTACATCAGCCGTTTCATGACCCTGGCGCCGGGGGACGTCATCACCACCGGCACGCCGCCGGGCGTCGGCATGGGGCAGAAGCCGCCGGTCTACTTGCGGCCCGGAGATCGCGTCCGGCTCGGCATCGAAGGCCTCGGGGAACAGGATCAGGAAATGCTCGCCTGGTCGCCCGAGGCCGTCCGTTAGGACCGACTCGGCAAACGCGCGATACGGGCCTTGCCCTTCGACAAGCTCAGGGTGAGGCTCGACAAGCTCAGGATCGAACGCATGCTTATCGACGCCCTCATGGTGAGCCTGTCGAAGGAGAGGGCGGGGTCCCCCGTCTCGTGAACCTACGCAACTGAGTGGCGAGGCCGGCTTTGCCCCCCTGAAGGCCTGAGCCTCCTGGGCACCGTGCTTAACCCCGCCCTCGGAGTTGAATGCTTTTTAACCTTGACCCTCGGGTGTGCCGACCATAACTTCCGGGCGCTGGCGCGGATTGAAAGGCCGGTGCCCTGATCCCCGGTAGCTCAGCTGGTAGAGCGGTCGGCTGTTAACCGATTGGTCGCTGGTTCGAATCCGGCCCGGGGAGCCAATGAGGCGCAAGGGGTTAGGCCAAACGGCCTAGCCCCTTGCTCTTTCCGGCCACCTTGAATAGGCCCCCCGGAGATCCGATTTCGGCCTTTGACTGAGCGCATCAGGCATCGAGGCTTGGATCAGCCGCGCCGGCCGTCGTGGCCGCGACCCGGAGCGGGAGTCAGATCCCGAAGGGTCGAGGCGACAGTCCCCTCGGAATGGCGCGTTTTCCCGTGACACCGGGGCGATATCGGGCGCAGACTGGGCCTCTTTCCGGCCCGAGGGCCACGGCGGCGGGGCAAGGCGGGCGATGCGGAGCCGCGTCCCAGGAGCGAAGGACCACAATCCGGCGCATGATCGACACATGATCGATAAATGATTGATCTGGCACAATACGCGGAAATCAAGAATCTGCTCGATCGGATCGAGGCGATCGAAGGCGGGCTGACGCCGAACGAGAAGCGGCGATATTTGGACATGAAAGGGCTGTATTCCGAGCCCTGTCAGGTGGCCTTCGGGGACGTTCGGATGCTGGAAGTCATCTTGAGAAACGTCGAGATCAGAAAACACTACGCCATCGACAAGGACAAAGACACCGAGCGAACCATCTCGTTCGGACGGGCGCGCCGCCGGGCCCCGCGTTGACGGCCTGCCGCACGATCATTCGGAGGGCCGAGGCCGAAGCAAAGCCCGCCTCGCCCCGGCGCTGTCGGTCTTAGATGCGTCGGCCAATCCAGATGACTTGGCCCAGCGCCACAAGATCACCGGGCTTTACCGCTTCATTTGCCGGATAAGCCGGATTGTCGCTGCTGACTGTGATGACCCGTCGCGCCGGATCGGTGGTCACGCCACGCGCTTCACGTTGATCCAACCGTCCCAGCAGATAACGTAGATGCCGTCGCGGCGAGCGACGGTTTGCCTTTTGTCGATCAGCATGTGGGCACTCTTCCGTATCGTCGGCTCCATGCTGTCGCCGTCGGCTTCGATTACGGCCCATTGCTCGGGTGGTGCATTCGTCACCCGCCTCAGCCACTCGTGGGGGAAAGGCAAGGCGGTAAATCTCATTCCCCTCGTCAAAGAACCTGCCGGGGCCTGCCGACGCCCGATTGCCGAAGGTCGGGATGAGAGCGAACTCTTCGTCCTCCAAGGTGCGTCGCGCCGGCTTTCGTTTGCTGCGAGGAGTATTCGAACAGCTCCGCCGGGTCGCAATTGAGCGCTGACGCAAGCCTCCTCATCCATTCCCGGTCAGCCGCCGTTGACCTTTCTCGAGCCGACCTATTTGTGGCGGCGACGCGCCCACCAGATCTGCGAGCTTCGCCTGAGGACAGTCCGCGGGCCTCGCGTATCTCGCGCAGTCCAGGCATCCCACGCCCAGCATTACCGAATTCGACGATCTCGTCTAACGCCAAACCGGCGCTGCATCCTGCACGGGTCATGCCGTTCTAGTATAGCGTAGAGACGCGCCTCAGTTTCATCGGTATTTTTGCGTCGGTTGCTTGCGTCTTCTTAGCCGACATTTTCCAGATGGACTCATTAGATTCTTGTAATAGTAGTGTTATGTCCAGTATAGTTTCAACTAAAAATGGCATTTTCTTTTGACGACACCCTTTAGGCGAACAAACGCCGTTCGGGACAGCGGTCGAATTCCACCCTCAGAGCGCCACGCCGCCTTTCACCCATCGGGGTCCCTCTCGAATAGCCCCTAAAACCTGGTTAATGCTTTGAGATACAAAGTAGAATCAGATCAGCGGGCGAGCCTGCGGGAGATTATTTTGGAAGTCCAGGCTTAGGCTTTTTCTTTGCCTAATCCATGGATTTGTATTCCGATCCGTTACTCGATTCGCCACCCCTCCCAACCCGCGCGCCTCCTTTTCACATAGGGACCGGACTTTTGCAACCGTTTTTATTCAATGAATCCATAGGGTTAGGAAATCCTTAAAGTGTATGTCTTATACGAAAGGATAGTAAGTATGTGCACCCGAATACTATGCAAATGATCAATTGCGTAATCCCTTCTCAAAATGCTATTCGTCTTTACGATCCGGTCATAAGCTCCGCTTAGGAACCGGATCAACCGAATTCCTCCTAACTTTGAGCACCAACCTGAAACACTTCGATATCATGAAGATGGCAGATAAAAGAGAGCAAGCTTCAGAACAATTCCGGTATTGAATCCAGCATGAAGCTCAGTGAAACAGGCCAAGATGAACTACGGCGCAGGGGTAGTGGCGGCAACATGCGCACAGTAAATGACCCGCGCTTCCGCGCCATTTTGGAAAACGTGACATACGGTATTGTCACCATCGACGACCCGTCCTCCGTCCCACCCTCCGCAGTAGTGCTACGGCCCGTCCTTCCACCCTCCGCCGTAATGCTCCGGAGGACGGGCCGCAGCCCGGCTTCGCCGCCTGTCC
>JACZXZ010000033.1 GCA_022571365.1 Pseudomonadota bacterium
CACTGCTGCCAACCCTATGAGACTACAAACCACAAAGCGCTGTTTGCCAAAATCCTGGCCCAGTTGGTAGTTCATTCGCATGTAATCGACCGCGTCATCGTAGCGGCGTTCGGCAATGGCCAGTCGCGTAAGCAGAGCCAGCACGCGGCATATCCTGCGGGATCCCTGCGCGTCGGGTAGCAGAAAGGCAATCGTGTCGATTCCCCGCAGATCCTCTTCGGCCAGACCCCACTCGCACTCACGGCAGCGCGAGGCAGGTGCGATGAAGTTCCTGACATAACTGTCGAAGACTACTGCGGCTTCGCGAACATCTTCGAGGGGCAATTCGTTGATCGCCAATTTTCTTCCGTGCCACGAGTAGAACGTTTCCGGACCGAACTTGTCGCGGAATCTCTTCCAGGAACCATCCAGTCCATTTTCCCACACCGAACGCAAGTAGTGCGTGGCCGCGTTGCCCGGCTTGCGCTCGTGGGGCCGAAGAGTGAGACGGTGTTTCAACGCCGGCACCGGTTCCGCCGCAGGCGTCACGGTCATTTGGAAAACCGTGAGACCGTCTTGCCCCTCGGCATGTTCAACGACTTTCACTGCCGCAGGGGCGGGCGGTTGCGCGAGCAACACGACCAACAGCGGGGCAATGCTCAATAGGATTCTCGATCTATTAAACATGTTCATATCGTTTCCCTCCCATAGACTCGCAGCCACGGCCAAGCGGGAAAAACTGCGGGGGAAGCGGATTCGCTCCGTTCGGCTTCCGGTAGGAATTCTCGCATTAGCTCCCGGGCTGTCGTGGGAACTGGTGCGGTGGTCAGCGAAACCGCAAGCGAGGGTTCAGTAAACTCCCCGCGCAGGGCCCGCTCGCGCATGGCCAGCAGCGGGGCCGTCTCCGCCCAGTGCCGGAACGTCAGGCGAGAACGTCGCGCCAGGGTTTCCACTTGTGGCTTAGCGACTACTTGCTCCGCGGGTTGCTCCAAGGCAGGCACGGTCGCCTCGATGACCGTTGGCACTGTCGTGGGAGTTCGCGCCACCAACACCGCCAGCACGACCACGGCCGTGGCCAACACGCCGCTGGTCGTGGGCCACAGCAAACGCGAGTTGCCGGACGAAGTGGGATCGAGATTCGCCCGGGCCGCGGCCCAGCCGGCGTGGCGGCCCTCGGCGACCACCGCATCGAGATAGAAGGCGCTGTTGACCGACCCGGCGGCGTGCAGGTGGGGCGGGAGCTTTTTGACCGTGAACATGGCCGTCTGGTCGTCATAGGCGAGCTTGCCTCGTGCATGATAGAGGAGCTGCGCCGTCGGCGCGTAGCCGGTGGCCATGCAGATGAGGTCGCAATCGATGGCCCGATCGCCGTCGGCACATTCGCCCTCGCCGGTGATGCGCGCGACCCGCACACCGGCGACGTGACGCTTGTCCGGCCCGGGCACGCCCTCCCACACCGTATGCCCCGGGATCACGTCCACGCCGTGGCCGCGGACCGCCTCAATGCGCTCACAGACCGGGAGGTCCGGGCGCAGATCGACCACCGCCGCCACCTCGACGCCGGCCTCGACGAGGTCGAGGGCGACGCCGTAGCCATCGCCGTTGGCGGTGACCACAACCGCGCGGCGGCCCGGCCGCACCCCGTAGAGGCGAATCAGCCGCTGCGCCGCGGAGCCGAGCATGACGCCCGGCATGTCGTTGTTGCGGAACACCATGGGCTGCTCGAGCGAGCCGGTCGCCACCACCACCTCCCTGGCCCTGAGCTTATAGAGGCGGTTGCCCTGGACGCAGGGGAGCCAGTTATCGGTGAACCAAGCCTGGCAGATCGCGCTCGTGAGAACCTGGATGTTGGGCTCCGCCTCGACCGCGGCGACCAGCTCGTCGCGCAAGGAAGCCGCGCGGTTGCCGTCGGCAGCGAGGCGGGCGTAGTTGAGCGCACCGCCGAGGATGGGGCCTTCCTCGATCAAGATGACCTCGGCGCCGGCCCCCGCGGCCTCGAGCGCGGCCGACATGCCGGCCGGCCCGCCCCCGATCACCGCCACGTCCGGCCAGCCATAGGCCTTGTCGTAATAGCCGGGCGAGGCGTCCAAATTGACCCGGCCCAGCCCCGCCCGGCGGCGGATAATCGGCTCCCAGTAGCGCCAGGCGCCCTTGGGCTTGTAAAAGGCCTTGTAGTAGAAGCCCACGGGGAGGAACGCGCTGAACCGCCCGATCCAGGCGTCGCGGTCGCGCTCCAGGCTGCCCGTGTAGTTCTGGCCCCAGACCTCGAGGCCGGACTCAATTTCGCGGCGGTCGGCCAGCACGTTGGGCTCTTCCTTGAGCTGCACCAGGGTGTTGGCATCCTGGCCGGCCATGGTGAGCACGCCGCGGGGCCGGTGATATTTGAACGAGCGCGACAGCAGCCACTGCCCGTTGGCGGCCAGCGCGCTGGCGATGGTGTCGCCGGCAAAGCCCTCGTAGCCCCGGCCTTCGAAGGAGAAGGCTACCTGGCGCGAGCGGTCGAGGAGACGGCCGGCGGGCGCCGGCAATCGCCAGCCGTTCGCCGTCATGGCTTGCCCCCGCTTGCCCCGGCCTCGCTTGCCCCGGCCTCGCTTGCCTCCTCGGGGGCGGTGAATACCACGCGCTTGGAGAACAGCTCGCTCGCCGGATAGGTCCGGATGATTTCGTCGGTCACCGTGTCGCGCTCGGCGATGAACCAGTAGGCGGTGGCCACGTGGTACCACCACTCGCGGACGACGCCGGCGACGTTGTCCCGCATAAACACGTAATCGGCCCATTCCGCCGCGCTGCACCGGGCGGGATCCGGCGGGATCACCACTTCGCCTCCGCACACGAACTCGGAGATGTTGCGCGGGCCGTTCAAGGGGCAAGGCATGATCTTCATCGCCAGCCCCTCAATGGCCGACCGAGGCGGCGCCGCGCTCGCCGATCTGCTTGAACTCGTAGAACCGCCCAAGCCGGAACCTCTCGATGAGCTCCGGCACCCGGCCGGTCGCGATCGTCTCAGCCATGCGCTTGCCCGAGACCGGCGTGGCCTTGAAGCCCCAGGTGCCCCAGCCGGCGTCGATGTAATAATTCTCGACCGGGGTCTTGCCCATGACCGGGCTGAAATCGGGGGTCATGTCCACCATGCCGGCCCACTGGCGCAGCACCTTGATCTCGGCAAGGAACGGGAAGAGCTCCAGCATGTGGGCGATAAGCCCTTCCTTGAACTCCAGGGTCGACCGGTCGGCGTAGACGCCGTAGGGGTCGGTCTCCCCACCCATGACCAGCTCGCCGCGGGCGCTCTGCGAGATGTAGGTGTGCAGGCTGCCTGAGACGACGATCGGGTCGAGGAACGGCTTCAACGGCTGGGACACGCAGGCCTGGAGCGGCACCGTGTGGATCGGCAGCCGGAAGCCGGCCATGGCCGCGACCAAGCTCGAGGAGCCGGAGACCGCCTGCAGGATGCGGCCGCAATGGACTGTGCCGCGGGTGGTCTCCACGCCCAGGGCCCGGCCGTTCGCGCGCAGCACGCCGGTGACCTCCACTTTCTGGTGCAGCTCGACACCGCGCCGGGCGGCGGCGGCGGCGTAGCCCCAGGCCACGGCGTCGTGGCGCGCGATCGCGCCCGGCGGGTGGTAGAGCGCGCCGAGGATCGGGTAGCGCACGTCCTCGGACAGGTTGAGCGAGGGCACGAGCTTCCGGATCTGGTCCGGGAAAATCAGCTCCGAATCGACGCCCAGATGCTTGTTGACCTCGGCCCGCCAGCGCGAGGTCCTGACCGCCGCATCGGTGTGGGCGAGCGTCAAATGCCCACGCTCGGAATAGAGGACGTTAAAGTCCAGCTCCTGGCTCAGCTCCTTGAACAACGCGATCGACTCGGCGTAGAAGCGCACCCCCTCGGGGGTCAGGTAATTGGCCCGGATGATGGCGGTATTCCGCGCCGTGTTGCCGCCGCCCAGATAGCCCTTGTCCAGGACCGCGACATCGGTGATGCCGTAATCCTTGGCGAGATAATAGGCCGCGGCAAGGCCGTGCCCGCCGCCGCCGATAATGACCACGTCATAGGTGGATTTGAGCTCGGGCTGGGGCGGGAAATGGCGCTCCGCCGGATATTCCCGCTTCAAGCCATATTTTAAGAGAGCGAAAGGCATCCTCGCACCCGAAAGGCTGGCCGGGACTGTCCCGAACCATCAGAAAAGCAAACTCCGGACGGGGCGGCGCCGAGGCCGGATGGGTCCCACCCGAATGCCGAAGAGACAGATCTCCCCGCTATTATTTCTCTCAAGCGGCCCGAGCAAAACCGCCCCTGGCCCGACGCCGGGCCCGGCCATGCGCGGCTCGCGCCTGGAAGTCAGGCTAGCCCGCGTTTCCACGACAAGCAACATTTTTACCCCGATCAGGCCGTCTGAAAACTCCGGGCTTGGGCGGGACAGGACAGCCGCCCGCAAGCGGGGGGCCGACCCGGGCGACCGCGGGCGCCTTGATGTGGGCCGGATTTGGGCCGGTGCCGAGGACGGGGCCGCCGCAGCCAAGAAAGAGGGGCATTGGAGTTTCCTCCAATGCCCCTTGTCACGGGCCGAAGCACGCGGCGTTACCGGATTCTCTCGCCGCGTATGGCCTTCATCAGGTTTTCCCCTTTCGTATACTTCTCGGCCTCTTCCTTGTACTCCCGGCTTTCGTTCCGAATCTGCCAGATGTGCCAGATAATCCACAGGACGACGCCGACGATCAGAAGGGCCTTTTCGGTTCCGACAAACGGATAGATCGGCCCGATATCCAGCATGCTGCCGGTCCAGCTTTCAAAGTCACCCGTAGTCATGTTCTCGTCCTCCTTCGATCAGCATTATATCCCACCGGCCCGGGCGAGCTCTTCCTCTGTCGCCCGAACTTCATCCTCGATATCGAGCTGCGACTGTGTCTCGCCGATATCCAGCCCTGCAAGCTCGATGTCCCGCGGTATTCTCAAGATACCAAAGGCCTTGCAAGTCAGGCCGAGGGCCATGGCGGGGATGTACCCGAGCACCCAGAACATGATGATGGCGCCGGCGAACTGGCCCCAGGGCGTAATCACCGCGTCGTATGCCGCCGAGGCTGGGTAGCCCCACAGCACGAAGCCGGCGATCACCACGCCGAAGAATCCAGCGTAGCCGTGGACTGCCACGGCGCCGACGGCGTCGTCGATCTTGAAGGTCCGCTCGACCCAGTAATGCACAACGTACATGAACCAGGTGCCGGCGCCGGCGATGAGCAATGCCTGGATCGGGTGATAGAGGTCGTTCCCGGCCGAGGCGGCGATGATGCCGGCAAGGCCGCCCGAATAAGTCCAGAAGCCGTTGCCCCGGGACACCACGTAGCCGGCCAGGAGACCGCCCGCCAGCGACATGATGAAGTTGACGGTAATCGCCGACAGGGTCGTTGGCGTTCCGTAGATGTTGGTCGCCGAGAAGAATACCTCGTCGCCTATCTGCACGTCGACGATCGGGACGTTGCAGGCGGCGTAGAAGCCCCAGAAGCCGGTATAGATGAAGAACAGCCCGATGGTCACCAGCCACGGGTTGTGGGGACGGAGATCTCGCGCCGTCCCGTCGGCCGCGAACTTGCCGATGCGCGGGCCGAGAAGCCTCAGATACGCAAGGGCCGAGCCGCCGGCGATGGCGTGGATGACGCCCGAGGCGTAGGCATCGTGATAGCCCAGCTCTATGATCATCCAGCCGTCCGGATGCCAACCCCAGGCCGCGTCGATCATCCAGGTGACGGAGCCGACGAGGATCGCCAGGAGCCAGAACGAGAAGGAGCGGACCCGCTCGATCACGGCGCCCGAGACGATCGACGCCGCGGTCCAGGAGAACAGCAGGAACGCGGCCCAGAAAACGCCGTTAATGCGGGCCCAGCCATCCGGGTCTCCGGCGCCGCCCATGTGCGGACCCATGAGCTCGCTCCACGGCACGGCCCACGGGGCGTCGAGAAGCGGCCCGGTGATCCAAGGCCCGTTGGGCAGGGCGAAATAGATCCACCAGCCGAAGAAGAAGAAGGTGATGGTAACCAGCGGAATCAGCATGGTGTTCTTCATCAGCGTGTGCAGATGGTTCTTGTGACGCGACGCGCTGACTTCGTACATGCAGAATCCGATGTGAATGAAGAACATCAACCACACGGTGATCCAGTAGTACAGCTCGGTGAAGATCACCGTTAACGCGCCAATCTCGGTATCCATTGTTGTACCTCTCTGCTTGGCTCAGTGATTCGCTCGGGCAAAGCCGGCCTTGAGCGAGGCAAATCGCGTCGAACGGAATCGGCGCCGTTCAGTGGAAACGGCGCCGATTCCGAAGAGTTCCTGCGAACGAGGCAGTTGAACGAGTTTAAGGACGGGGAAGGCCCTTGACCGAAACCGGGGCCGACGCGGCATATCCCTCCTACAGCGCAACATCGTTACGCCGAAGACCGCACACCGCGAGCGCCACCGACCGATAGAAGCGCGTCCACACATCCCCCTTCGGAGACCACCCCTCCCCTGTCTTCATTAATTTATGAACGCGGAGCCATCAATTTATGAACGCGGAGCCATCATAGGCTAAAACGGCGCCACAGGAAAGGGGTAACTCTGACCCCGGCGCCGTAGGGGTGCGCCGGGTGGTCCGGCTCGCGCTCGTCGAATCCTTGCAAACTTGATCAATTATTTATCTTATAAAACATCTCTTCATTGAAGGTGATTCGTAATACGTTATTTTCTTGAGCTTTATTAGGGGCTTCGGGAACAAGCCCGAGGCGTTGAAACGCCTGCTCACGCCGATTGACCCGTCGCGGACGGCGAAGCGCAGTAACGCCAAGGGTTTTGCGTGTTTTGCGCCAGGCGGAAAGAGGGTCGGGAAAAGGGCGTCGATAGTCTGCTTGCGGCCTTTGTGGGTGAAGCGGCGAACGGGATGCCCTCGATAGTTGGTGCGGTGGGCGAGGACGCCCATCAGGCGGGGTGGACAGCCCCAAAACGAAGCCGGCGGGAATCATGCACGCGATGTGCCCGGCCGGGGACGCGCTGAGATCTCGGATTCACATCATGGTGAACAACGGTGAATGGCGGACGGCCGAGGCAGCCATCATTATTTCAGCAATCCGGAGATGTGGAGCACCGCTCGCCCGCACGGCGTTGACGGGCCTGATCGGACTGATATAGTCTTTTCAGCGCGGTCGCGACCTCACATGATTTCGCGACCTTGAGCGGTCGCGCCGCAGGAGGTGCTGACCGAATCGGCGGACACGACACAATAGCCGGTTCGGATCGACCGAATATCTGTTTCCAAGGGAGGAATGATCCTAGCGACTGGGAGGACAAAATCGATGGAAGGAAACGAATTTCTCGACAAGCTCGCATCCGGCAAGATACGCCGGCGGGACTTCAACAAGATCCTGGCCGGAGCCGGCCTCAGCCTTATCTCGATCCCGCTCATCTCGAGGTCGGGCAAGGCCGCCGTCGAAGACCATCCGCTGATCTTCACCTGGGCGGGATACGAGGAAGAAGGGTTTATCCAGAACTATATCGACCAATACGGCGAAGCGCCGAACTACACATTCTTCGGCGACGAGGAGGAGGCGTTCGCCAAGTTGCGGGCCGGTTTCAAGCCCGACATCACGATGCCCTGCTCGTACAAGATTCCGCAGTGGCGCGACGCCGGCCTTCTCGCGCCGATCGACACGTCCCGGCTGAGCAACTGGCCCGACTGCCTCGAAGCCGTGAAGAATGTTCCGGGTATCGTGGTCAACGGCCAGCGGCACTGGGTGTGCGTGGACTGGGCCCAGACCTCCATCACCTACCGCACGGACCTCGTCGAGATCGAGGAGGAGTCGTGGGGGCTGTTGTGGGACGAGCGGTACGCGGGCCGGTTGGCGATGATCGACAGCCTGATCGACGGGGTCATGGTCGCGGCGATCTATGGCGGCGCCAAGGATCCTTACGACATGACCGCCGAAGAGGTCCAGAGGACCAAAGAGCTGCTCCAGGAGCAGCTCCCGTTGTTGCGCTTCTACTCGAACGACATGACCACGGTCCAACAGGCGCTTGCCTCGGGCGAGATCGTCGCCGGGGTGACCTGGAACGATTCGGCGCTCTGGCTACAAGAGGACGGCGTGCCGGTTAAGTTCATGAACCCCAAGGAAGGGGCCATGACCTGGACCTGCGGCATCAGCCTTCAGGCCGACGCGGATCCGGCAAAGATCGACAGGGCCTACGACCTCATCGACGCGATGCTCAGTCCGGAGGCCGGCGTGTACGAGATCATGGAGTGGGGCTATGGCCACGCCAACAAGAAGGCGTTTGAGATGGTGGACGAGGCTGATCTCAGGAAGCGCGGCCTGCCAAAGAACCCCGAGGACATAGACAGATTTTTGGCCTCGGGGAGCTTCCAGGCGGCCATCCAGAACGAGCCGGAGCTCCAGATGATGTTCGAGGAGGTGAAAGCGGGACTCTAGCGCAAATTTAGCACACGGCGCGCGCCGCCCGACCCCGCCGGTTTCCTTATAACTTCGGCGGGGCCGGGGGCGTGGCGTTTCGATAGGCCCGCCACGAAGATCAGGAGAAAAGCCGATCCCCATCTACAGAAGGCGCTGGCAACGCAGGTTGCGAACGGCGCGGTTCGGGCGTAATGGCTGAGCGGGTTGCGCCGGTCCCGGCGCCGGTGGGGAAGGTGCGGCTCGGCCTCACCACACGGTTGCGTGCGGTCACCCTTCGCAGTGAGCCCATACGGGGCTACGCGCTGCTTTCCCCGACGCTCGGGTTGATGATTCTCGCTCTGGCGCTGCCGATCGGGCTCCTCATCACGTTCAGCTTCTGGACGCAGGTCTACCTCGACTTCGACCGCAGCTTCACGTTCGGCCGTTACATTAAATTTTTCACAAACACTGAATATTCCAAATTTTTCGAAAGTTGGTACTGGATATCGCTCGCGTTGGCGATACCCCTTTTCGTGCCGGCCTTCCCGTGGAAGCGGCGGCTCGGGGCGCTCCTGATCGTCGGCTACCCGGCGATCGCCTTCTATCTCATCGGGTTATCGGTCGAAAAAGCGATCTACCCGATGCTGTTATGGAAGTCGATCAAGATCTCGGGCGCGGTCACGCTGGCCACGGTGGTGCTGGCCTATCCGATGGCCTACTTCATCGCCTTCCACGTCAAAAAGAACAAGCTGATATGGCTGATCCTGATCACCGTGCCGTTCTGGACCAGCTATCTGCTTCGCGTTTTCGCCTGGAAAATTATCCTCGGTTACAACGGGGTGTTCAATTCCGGCCTTATGAGCCTCGGCCTGATCGAGGAGCCGTTTATGTTCCTCTTGTACAGCCAGTTCGCCGTGGTGCTCACGCTCGCCCATGCCTGGGCCGCCTTTGCGATCCTGCCGATTTACGTTTCGCTCGAGAAGATCGACCGCTCGCTCCTCGAGGCCGCCACCGACCTGGGCGACGGCCCCGTGGCGCGGTTTCTCAGGGTGACGCTGCCGCTGTCCATGCCCGGTGTGATCGCTGCCAGCCTGCTGGTGTTCATCCCGACCGTCGGCGACTACGTGACGCCGAACCTCGTCGGCGGCACCACAGGCATCATGATCGGCAACATCATCCAGTCGATGTTTGGCAAGGCGAATAACTGGCCACTCGGCGGCGCCTCGTCGGTCATCTCGATGATCGCCATCACGGCCCTGATATGCGCGTTTCTGTGGCTCACCAAGCGCATGAAGAGGCAGATAGCATGACCGCGGTGGCGACGGCCGAGCGCCGCTTCGGCGGATTGGGCGCGGCGACGGCGGGCCGCCGCCGGGTCAACGGCCTGGTCATCTACGCCATCTCATACCTCGCCTTTATCTACGTGCCGGTAATGTTTCTTCCGCTGTTCTCGTTCAACGACTCCATCTACATAGCTTTTCCGCTCAAGGGCTTCACGTTCGAGTGGTACCACCAGATGGTCAACAGCAGAGGGCTGGTGCAGGCGCTTCAGAACAGCCTCAAGGTGGCCGCCATAGTCTCGGTCTTGAGCACCATTTTGGGCACGCTGGCGGCGAAGGCGGTAACGCGCTACCGGATGCCGGGCAAAGCGCCGGCGGTCGGCTTCATCCTGATACCCCTGGTGATCCCGGGAATCATCGTGGGCATCGCGCTCCTTGTGATTGCCAACGTGGTCGGGGTTCCGTTATCGCTCTACACCATCGGCATCGGCCATATGCTCGAATGCACGGCGTTCTCGATGGTGGTGATGATCTCCCGTCTCGAGGGATTCGACAAAAACCTGGAGGAAGCCTCGCTCGATCTTGGGGAGAACGCCTGGTCGACCTTTCGGCGGGTTACGTTCCCGCTTGCCATTCCCGGGCTGATCGCCAGCCTGTTGCTGACCTTTACGATTTCCTTCGACGAGTTCATACTCGCCTTTTTCCTCGCCGGCAACGAGGCAACCTTGCCGATCTACATCTGGAGCCAGCTCCGCTTCCCGACGAAGTTGCCGAGCGTGCTTGCGCTCGGCGCCTGTATCCTGGGTGTCTCTTTCATCGTCGTCACCTTCGCCGAGTGGGTGAGGCGGCGCGGGGTTAAGGGGATTCAGGTCAAGGCGGTCTCGGAGGTGCCACGGTGAGCGAGCGCTCCATCATTTCGATCAGCAATGTGTCGAAGTATTTCGGCCCGGTCCGCGCGGTCGACGGCTTGAGCCTCGAGATTCAGCGTGGCGAGTTCTTCTCGCTGCTCGGGCCTTCGGGCTGCGGCAAGACGACGCTCTTGAGGATGCTCGCTGGCTTCGAATGGCCGACCAAGGGCGAGATCTTCATCGACGGCCAGCCGATGGCGGCGGTGCCGCCGCACCAGCGGCCGGTCAACATGGTGTTCCAGAACTACGCCATCTTCCCGCACCTCAACGTCCGCCAGAACATCGCCTACGGCCTGCGGAAGGCGAAGCTCACGCAAGCGGAGACCGCACGGAAAGTCAATGAGACGCTGGACATGATCAAGCTGTCGGGCTACGGGTTGCGCGCCGCCGATGAGCTGTCGGGCGGCGAGCGCCAGCGGGTCGCGCTCGCGCGGGCCCTCATCAAGCAGCCCAAGGTCCTGCTTCTCGACGAGCCCCTCGGCGCGCTCGACAAGAAGCTGCGCGAGGAGATGCAGCTCGAGCTGCGCGCGTTGCAGAAGACGGTCGGCATCACCTTCGTCTTCGTGACCCATGACCAGGAAGAGGCGCTGACCATGTCGGACCGAGTCGCCGTCATGTCGGCGGGCAAGGTGCTGCAGATCGACTCGCCGACCCAGCTCTATGAAGCGCCGGTCAACCAGGAGGTGGCGGGCTTCATCGGCAACATGAACTTCTTCGACGGCTTGGTGCGAGCGATCAAAGATGGCCGGGCGACGGTCGACGTCGGCCCGCTCGGGGAGATCCACGCGCTTGTCAACGGCCCGCATGTTTCCGTCGGCGCTGCGGTCACCGTGGCGGTTCGCCCCGAAAAGATCACTTCCTTCAGCGCCCCACCCAACACCGAGGCCAACGTGGTTCAGGGAGTCCTCGACAAAACCGCCTATTTCGGCGACCGCAGTCATCTCTACATACGGATCGAAGGTCTCGAAAAACCGATTGCGGTGGTCGCCCACAACGTAGCCCGGGAGCTCGAAGGATCCGGCGACTTGAATCGCCCGGTCTGGCTGAGCTGGCCCGCGGAGGCCGTCGTCCTGCTCCCGTCCGAGTAACTGCCCGCCGCGCGAGGTCACTCGTCCATTCCCAGGTGGGGCTTGGTGTCGGCTGATTTTCCGCTCCTCTGGCCGCGGGAGCGGGACCTTTCCCTGTGGTATTGAAAAGTGCCTCAGACGAGGTGGTCGTCACCCCCGGCCGGGACGACGCGATGGCGCCGGGCCCGACGGTGCAGATACACAACCAAGACATAGACCGCACAGACAAGCGCCATGACCGCCGGAAGTCCGTGCGGATCCCACACCTTCATCGCGGCGCCTGAGATCACCGGTCCGGCGATGCTGCCGGCCTCGTACATCATGATGAAGACCGTGCTGGCGCCGGCCAGCGCGGCCGGGCTGAACCGCTCGCCTAGCAGCGTCAGGCCCAAGGTGTAGAGCCCAGCCAGCGTACCGCCCCACAGGAACAACAGCGGCCACAGCAGGACATCGTGGTGTACGACGAACGGCAACGCCGCCGGGCCAAGGATGCCGATCCAGACACACCCGAGCAGCAGGCGGCGCCGGTCCATCCGATCGGCCAGCCATCCCAACGGCAGTTGGAGCACGAGGCTGCCGAGGATGGCCACAGACAGCATCAGAACCGAGAGGTCCTGGTCGAGCCCGCTGTGCAGGCCGTATAACGGCAACAGGGTGAGTATCGCCATGTCGCCGAAACCGCAGATCAACATGGCGGCCATGATCACCGGGGCGTGGCGCAGGACCCGCCACAGGCCCATCTCCGGACGCGCCGGTATCGGCGGGGCAAGGCCGCGGGCGAACAGCAACGGGATTGCGGCCGCGGTGATCACTCCTGCGCCTACCAGGAACGGCAGCCAGCCCTCGATCCCGATGAAGGTGATGAGCAGCGGACCGCCGGCGAAGCCCAGGGAGAGCATGGTCGTGTAGGCACCCATGACACGGCCCCGGTGCTCTTCCCTCGCGATGGTGTTGATCCAGGTCTCGCTGACGACCCAGTGCAGGGCGCTGCCGACGCCCAGGAAAAACCTGAGCACGAACCAGGCGGTCAAACCGGGAAACACTGGCAGCAACAGGATGGTGACCGCCGACAGCGCGATCCCGGCGTACATCGCACGCAGAGCCCCGAGCCAGCCGATAAACCGGGGCATCAGCGGGCCGATCACGAGCATGGCAAGGGGGGTCGCCGCGGAATTGAGACCAATCAGGTCCGTGCCTACCCCGTCGCGCTCGAGGATCAGGGAGAGCAGCGGTATGGTCAGGCCGAAGGTCAAGCCGGCGATGGTAGCGCTGGCGAACACCACCACTAGGCTGCGCCAACGCTGCGCCGATGTAAGGCTGTCGGTATCCACGGTGTTCCTCCGGTCGTAGCCCTGGCTACGCCAAGGCATCGGTCATTCGCAACCGCCGCTTGGGGTATGGGAGCGGCATCGCGCCCTCATAGCACGGGCCGGCGGTGTCGAGCCATGCCTCTCGGGTCGGGCTGGTCTGCAGAAGCGTTGAACCGGCGCTTTGCAGACATCAAGGATCGGAGGTCCAATGCGTGTTGTCCGCGAAGCCGGAACGGGCAGCTTGAGATGGGTCCGAAACCTGTTGGGTGCGAAAAAAAGCCGGGGCGCCGGCGGTCACGCCTGACGGCCCGGTCGGCGGCCGGGAGTCGCGTGGCCTGTGGCATGGCTCGCCCTGACCCCGAGTCGCGCCGGCGCGGCCCGGCGCGGCTCCGGCGCTCGCCGCCAGCCGTCGCCGATTCGCAGAGCTGATATCCGCCGCGGCGTATTGACCGCAAGAGCGCGCGCATCATACGATGCTGCCCCTTTGCACCGATCGGAGCCAAGCCATGACCTACGAGACCGTGACGTTCGAGGCCCGGGACGCCGTCGGCGTGCTGACGCTTAACCGGCCCAAGCTCCTGAACGCGATCGACACCAAGATGGTCCAGGAGATCAACGCCGTCCTTGACGCGGTGGCGGCCGACGACGACATCCGCGTCCTCGTGCTGGCCGGGGCCGGGCGGGCGTTCTGCGCCGGCTTCGATCTCAAGGAGAGCGCGGGGAAGGAGCGCAAGGGTCCGGTCGACTGGCGGCCGGAGCTGGAGCGCGACTTCAACCTTATCATGCGTTTCTGGCACTTGCGCAAGCCGACCATCTCGGCGGTCCACGGCTACTGTCTTGCCGGCGGATGCGAGATGGCGCTTGCCTGTGACATCACCATCGCTGCGGAAGGCACCATGTTCGGCGAGCCCGAGTTGCGCTTCGGCAGCGGCATGATCGCCCTGTTGATGCCTTGGCTCACCGGGCCCAAGCAAGCGAAAGAGCTGCTGCTCACCGGCAATGACCGGGTGCCGGCGGACCGGGCGCTTGCCATCGGTCTCATTAACAAGGTCGTCGCCGAAGGCGAGCATCTGGACGCGGCGCTCGCCATGGCCCGACAGATCGCGGTCATGTTCCCGGAAACCGTGGCGCTTACGAAGATGGCGATCAATCGGACCTACGAGATCATGGGCATGGGTGCGGCCCTGGACATGGGGCTCGACATCGATGTCGAGATCGAAAGCCTGGAGACGCCCGAGCGCCTGAAATTCCAGGATATCTCCAAGCGCGAGGGCCTCAAGGCGGCGATCGCGTGGCGCGACTCCCGTTTCGGCGAGTCGGGCGACGGCAAGGAATGACCAAGCCTGCTCCGACCCCGGCCGCAGGCGCATGGGGCGACAACATGCCGACCGGCCACCCGCTTGCACCCCTGTTGACGCCGCGGTCCATCGCCTTCATCGGCGCCTCGCCCCGGCTCGACACGCCGGGCAACGACATGATCCGGAATATCCAGACCTCGGACTATGCCGGCGCCGTCTATCCGGTCAACCCAAAATACGAAGAGGTCGAGGGCTTGGCTTGCTACCCCTCGCTTGCCGCGCTGCCCGAGCCGGTGGACTTAGCGGTGCTGGCGGTTGCCAGCCATCGGCTCGAGGCCCAGCTTGCCGAGGCGATCTCGAACCGGGCGCGCTCTGCGGTGATCTTCGCCAACTGTTATCTGGAGAACGACACCAACCCGCCGCTCGTCGAGCGGCTGGCCCGCCTCGCCCGCGAGGCCGGCATGCCAGTCTGCGGCGGCAATTGCATGGGCTACTACAACCTTGAGGCGGGCTTGCGGATATGCGGCTTCCCGTCGCCGGAGGACCTGGAGCCAGGCCCCATCACCTTCATCACCCATTCGGGCTCGACGTTCGCCGCGCTGGTCCATCACGACCGACGGTTCGCCTACAACCTCGTCGTTTCCTCCGGCCAGGAGCTGGCGACCACGGCCGCCGACTACATGGATTTCGCGCTGGAGATGGAGACGACCCGCGTCATCGGCCTGTTTATCGAGTCCGTGCGCGATCCGGACCGTTTTATCGCCGCGCTCAAGAAGGCCCGGGTGCGCGACATCCCGATCGTCGCCCTCAAGGTCGGGCGCACCGAGGAGAGCGCCGCGCTGGCGCTCAGCCACTCCGGCGCGATGGCCGGCAACGACGCGGCCTATGAGGCGGTGTTCGACCGCTATGGGGTGATTCGGGTCGATACGCTGGACGATCTGGCCGCCACGTTGCTGGTGTTCGCGCAGCCGCGTCGACCGTCGCCGGGCCGCCTCGCCGTCATACTCGATTCCGGCGGCGAACGCGAGATGCTGATCGACCTTGCCGAGGATGCGGGGGTGCCGCTCGCGAAGATCAGCCGCGCGACGCGCGAGAAGCTCGCGGCCCGGCTTGATCCCAGTCTGGAGCCGATCAACCCGCTGGATGCCTGGGACACCGGCCGCGACTTCCAGGGCGTCTTCACCGACTGCTTCACCGCCCTTATGGACGATCCGGACACCGCACTCGGCGTCTTTCTCGCGGAACTCAAGACCTCCCGCCGCCTCAGCGAGGGCTTCGCCAAGGCCGTCGAGGAAGTGTTCCGGGGGACCGAGAAGCCGGTCTTCTACGCCTCGAATTTCAACGTCCTCGGCACCGGCCGTGACGCTATCACCCTGCGTCTGACCAAGACGGGCATTCCGACACTCAACGGCACCATGCCGGCTCTGCACGCGGTGCGGAACATGCTGGACTACAGGGATTTCCGCGCGCGCCCCGAGCCGTCGCGCCCACCGGACGTGCCCGCAGAGGTGCGGGCGCGCTGGCACGCCCGGCTTTCACGCGCGCGGGCGCTGGACGAGTCGGAGGCTCTTGCCCTGCTCGCCGATTACGCCATTCCGGTGCTCGCCAACCGGGTCGTGGACTCGAGGGAAGCCGCCGTTCAAGCCGCGTGCGAGGTCGGCTTCCCGGTCGCGCTCAAGACCGCCGCCCCGGGCGTCCACCACAAGAGCGATGTCGGCGGAATCGCCCTCGACCTCGCCGACCGGGCAGCGGTCACGGCCGCCTACGACGATCTGGCGGACCGGCTCGGCCCGAGGGTCCTGGTGATGGCGATGGCCGAGAAGGGGGTCGAGCTGGCGTTCGGCGTCGTCGCCGATGCCCAGTTCGGCCCGATTATCCTGGTCGGCGCCGGCGGGGTGTTGGTCGAACTGCTTCGCGATCGTCGGTTCGCCCTGCCGCCGTTCGACGCCACCACCGCGCGGCGGCTGATCGACGGGCTTAAGGTCCGGCCGCTGCTCGACGGCAAGCGAGGTGCGGCGCCCGCCGACATCGACGCCGTGGCGGAGACGCTGTCGCGGCTGTCCGTCATGGCGGCCGATCTGGGCGACCGGCTTAAGGAGGTCGATGTCAACCCCTGTATCGCGACCCCCAAGGGATGCTTCGCCGTGGACGCTCTGATCGTGTCCCAGGCGCCGCCAGCGGACGAACGCCGCGGGACCGCGGCATAGGCGCGGGGTCTCCGGACCGTGACGGCTTGGAATCCGCCCCGGACGGCAATAAGGCCGTCCGAAGACGGCCTGGGAGTTTTATTTAATTGTAGTTGTCGGCTTATCTTGTTGCGGGGGGCCGGATTTGAACCATCGAACCCGTGCGTTCGATCCCTCGGGTCACGGGTGCTGTCTCGCTTCGTTCGCGCGCCTGGGAGGCGGTTGCGCGAACCCCCGTTGAGTCATTTTAACTTCTCTGCTCCTTAACTTCTCTGCTCCGCTATTTAACCTTTCCGCTCCGCTATTCAGCCCAGGGATGATGGGGAAGCGCCATGGATCGGATGGACAACCGACTCGAGCGATATCTGGACGTCCTCAAGACCCACCACAATTACCGGACGCTCAAGCCCGGGATGCCGGGAGAAGGCGCGGTGGTGCAACGGGACGGGCGGCATCTCATCAACTTCTCGTCCAACGACTACCTGGGGCTGGCCCGCAATCCGGCGCTGGTCGCCCGCGCCCGCGAATGGACGGAAAAGTGGGGCGTCGGTTCGACTGCCTCGCGGCTGGTCTGCGGCACGCTGGAGCTTCATGAACGGGTCGAATCAAAGCTTGCCGCGCTCAAAGGCACGAAGGCCGCCCTGATCTTCAACTCCGGCTATCAAGCCAACAGCACCATCCTGCCGGCGCTGTTCGACCGCAAGGTGCTGGGCACGAACGCGCTTGTCTTCACCGACCGGCTGGTCCACGCCAGCATCCACGATGGGTGTCGCGGCGCGGGCGTCCGCCAGATCCGTTTCCGCCATAACGACATGAACCACCTGGAAGCGTTGCTCAAGGTCAACGCCGACAAATCAGGGATACGCTTCATCCTGACGGAAACCGTGTTCAGCATGGACGGCGACCGCGCGGACCTGGCTGCGCTCATCGAACTCGCCGAGCGCTTCGGCGCCTTTCTCTACGTGGACGAGGCCCACGCCACCGGGGTGTTCGGACCGAAGGGAATGGGGCTTTCCGGCAACTTTCCCGGCAAGATCGACCTCATCATGGGTACCTTCAGCAAGGCGCTGGGAAGCTTCGGGGCCTATGTGGCCTGCTCCGACCGCCTCAAGGAGTACTTCGTGAACCGCTGTAGCGGTTTCATCTATTCCACCGCCCTGCCGCCCGGGGTGCTTGGCGCCATGGACGCGGCGCTCGACCTGGTCCCGACATTGGGGGACGAGCGCCGACGCCTCCGGGCCCATTCCGCGCGCCTGCGCAAGGCCCTCAACGCCGCTGGTATCGATACCGCGGGCTCCACCACCCAGATCGTCCCCGCGGTCATCGGCGCCGAGGAGGCCGTGCTGGCGGCGAGCCACCATATGGAGAACCGGGGCATCCTCGGAATCGCGATACGCCCGCCCACCGTGCCCGCCGGCACCAGCCGTATCCGCTTCGCCGTTACCGCCGACCATGAACCCGAGGATATGGATCATCTGTTGGACCTGATCCCCGATATCGCCGCCCTGAGCCGCGCTTCGTCATGACCGGCCGGCGCCCCCTCCTGGTGTTCGTACACGGTTGGGGATTCGACGCGTCGTTCTGGAACCCATTACGCGCGGCCCTATCCGAGTTCGACGACCTTGCGTTCGACCTGGGCTTCCTGGGCGATGAGAGTCTTCCAGAGGTGCCGGCGGGCGGGCGACGCGTGGCCGTTGGCCATTCGACGGGTTTCTTGTGGTTGCTCAAGGCCAAGCCGTTCGCCTGGGACGCGCTGGTCAGCATCAACGGCTTTTCCCGGTTTGTCGAGGGCGAGGGCTTCCGCCCCGCGGTGGCGCCGCGGCTCCTCGATCGGATGATCGCCCGCCTCGGCCATTGCCCCGAGGAAGTCACGGCCGATTTCCTCGCCCGCTGTGGCAGCCGCGAGAAACCGGGCCGGTTGAACCCGGAGCGGCTGCATGAGGGGCTCATATGGCTGCGCGACTGGGACGCGCGCGCGGAACTAGACAGTGACTCGACACCCGTGCTAGTGCTCGCCGGAAAGCGTGACCCCATCGTGCCCGTGGCCATGACCGAGCACTGCTTCGCCGCCAACTCCCGCATCGTCCGGCACTGGCATGAAACCGGCGGCCATCTTTTGCCGCTGAGCGCACCCGCCTGGTGCGCCCGGCATATCCGGGAGTTCTTCGTGAACGCATGACGGCCACGTCGCGAAAGAGACGGATCGCGGCCTCCTTCGGCACCGCCGTCACACGCTATGACTCAGCCGCCGTGGTACAGCGTAGCGTCGCCGAGCGGCTGGCCCGGCGGGTCGCCGCCCTGCCGTTGCCGGACCGTCCCCGGGTGCTGGAGATCGGTTGCGGCACCGGCTTTCTAACGCGCGCGCTCAGCGCCCGCATACGCGGGGCCAAGTGGGTCGTCACCGACATTTCCCCAGCCATGATCGCCCGATGCCGGGAAACGCTCGAGGGCGATCGGAACATGCTTTTCCTGTGCATGGACGGCGAGCAACCCGCCGTCCAGGGCGGGTTTGACCTGATTTGCTCCAGCCTCACGTTCCAATGGTTCGACGATCTGGGCGGCAGCTTGCGGCGGCTCAACGACCTTCTCCGGCCGGGCGGGCATCTCGCCTTCGCCACCCTGGCCCATGAGAGCCTTCGCGAGTGGTGCCGCGCCCATGCCCAGCTCGGCCTCCAACCCGGTACCCCGGACTATCCGAGCCTGGAGGAACTGGCGGGCCTTTGGCCCGAGGGCGGCGAAGGACGCCTGGAGGAGGAATGGATCGTGAGCACCTATCCGCGGGCGCGCGACTTCGTATCGTCGCTCAAGGGGATCGGCGCGTGCACCGCGGCGCCGAGCCGGCGGCCGCTTTCCGCCGGCGCCTTCCGCGATGTCCTGCGTCGCCTCGACCGCGGCAAGGAGGTGCGCATCACCTACCATCTCGCCTATGGTTTCTGTACACAGCCGTCCCGATAGGCCGATCACGGTCCGGGGTGCGGGCATCAACGGCTATTTCGTCGCCGGCAGCGACACGGAAGTGGGGAAGACGGTCGTCGCCGCCTGCCTGGTCCGGGCCCTGGACGCCGACTACTGGAAACCGGTGGAGACGGGCCTCGAGCAAGGCTCCGATACCGCGGAAGTGTTGCGCCTGACGGGACTTCCGGCCGACCGGCTCCATCCTTCGGCCTACGCCTTGCAGGTTCCGCTCTCGCCCCACGAGGCGGCGAGGCTGGAGGGTGTGGAGATCGCCCTGGATGCGTTCGTCCTACCCGCCACCGGCCGGCCGCTGGTGGTCGAGGGAGCCGGCGGGCTGATGGTGCCGCTCAACCGGCGGCACTTCATGATCGACCTCATCGAACGCCTTGGACTCCCGGTGATCCTCGTGGTCCGCAGCGGGCTCGGGACCATCAACCATACGCTGCTCAGCCTCGACGCCCTTAGGTCGCGCTCGCTGCCGGTCGAAGGCGTGATCCTCAACGGCCCGCTGAATCCGGCCAACCGCGCCGCGATCGAGTATTACGGAGAGGTGCGGGTGCTGGCCGAAATCCCCCGCCTGGAAACCATCGACAGAAAGACGGTGTCGCGGCTGTCCGCGAAGTTCACGCCCGTGCTCAAGGGAAAGCCCGAATGACACATCCCGATGAATTGCTGGCTCTCGACAGGCGCCATGTGTGGCACCCGTTCACCCAGGCCAAGACCGCGCCGGATTCGGTCCTGATACGCTCGGGCAAGGGCGCCGTTGTGTATGGCGCCGATGGCAAGGAATATCTCGACCTCGTCTCGTCATGGTGGGTCAATCTTCACGGCCACGCCCACCCCTATATCGCCGACGCCATCGCGGAACAGGCGCACAAGCTGGAGCAGGTGATCTTCGCCGGCTTGACCCACGAGCCCGCCGTGCGCCTGGCCCAACGGCTGACAAGCCTCCTGCCGGGCGATCTCAACCGCGTGTTCTACTCGGACAACGGCTCGACGGCGGTGGAGGTCGCCCTCAAGCTCGCCCTCCAGTACTGGCGCAACCTGGGGCGGCCTGAACGGCGTCGCTATCTGGCGTTTGAAGGCGGCTATCACGGCGACACCGTCGGCGCGATGTCGGTCGGCGTGTCCTCGGGCTTTTTTGCGCCGTTCGAGGATCTCTTGTTCGAGGTGGATGTCCTGCCCTTTCCGGAAACCTGGGAGGGCGACGCGGCGGTCGCGGAGAAGGAGGCCCGATGCCTGTCCGCGCTGGACGCGTATCTCGACCGGCGCGGGGACGAGACCGCGGCCGTCATCATCGAGCCCCTGGTCCAGGGCGCCGGCGGCATGCGCATGTGCCGCGCCGAGTTCCTGCAAGCCCTGGTCCAAAAGCTCCGCGCCGCGGGCGGGCTGGTGATCTTCGACGAGGTCATGACCGGCTTCGGCCGGACCGGGGACCTTTTCGCGTGCCTCAGCGCCGGTGTGACGCCGGACCTGATCTGCCTGTCCAAAGGACTGACGGCGGGCTTCCTGCCGCTGGCGGCGACCGTCTGCCGCGACCCGATCTACGAGGCGTTCCTCGATACCGGCTTCGACAAGGCCTTCGCCCACGGCCATTCGTTTACCGCCAACCCGCTCGGCTGCGCCGCCGGCTTGGCCTCCCTCGACCTGCTCATGAAGGAGGAAACCCGCGCGCGCATCGCCGCGATCGAGGCCCGGCACCGGAAGCATATGGCCCGGCTCGCGCATCATCCCAAGGTGACGCGATCTCGGGTGACGGGTACCATCGCCGCCCTCAACGTGGGAGTCGAGGACAGCGGGTATGCCGCCGCCATCGGCCCCCGGCTCAAAGCCTTCTTCCTGGAAAACGGCCTGTTGCTCCGGCCCCTGGGCGAGGTGATCTACTTCCTGCCGCCCTACTGCATCAGTGACAGCCAGCTGGATCGAAGCTACGATACCTTGGAACGCGCCTTGACGACCCTAAACCCCGCATAGGTGAAGGAGCGAAACATCAGCGATCCCGCCACCGCAGAAGGCTGTTCCGCTACGGCGCGTGAGGTGCGCTCGGACTGGACCCGAGAAGAGATTCTCGATCTCTTTGCCCTGCCCTTGAACGACTTGCTGCATCGCGCGCACGAGATCCACCGGCATCACTTCGACCCCAACGAAGTGCAGTTGAGCACCCTCCTCAACATCAAGTCCGGCGGTTGTCCGGAGGACTGCAAGTACTGTTCCCAGAGCAGCCACTACGATGCCGGGGTCAAGGCGACCAAGCTCATGTCGCGGCAGGCGGTTCGGGCCGCCGCCCGCAAGGCCAAGGCCGCCGGCGCCACCCGGTTCTGCATGGGCGCGGCCTGGCGCGATCTCAAGGACCGGGACTTGCCGGCGGTGACCGCGATCATCGGGGAGGTGAAGGCCCTGGGCCTGGAGACCTGCATGACGCTCGGCATGCTCACGGCCGACCAGGCGGAGCGGCTGGAGCGGGCGGGCCTCGACTACTACAACCACAACATCGACACCTCGGAGGAGTTCTACAAGGAAATCATCACCACCCGGACCTATCAGGACCGCCTGGACACTCTGCGGACCGTGCGCGAGGCCGGCCTCAAGGTCTGTTCGGGCGGCATCGTCGGCATGGGGGAGTCTCGGGAGGACCGGGCGGGAATGTTGCAAACGCTCGCCACCCTCGCCCCCCATCCGGAGAGCGTGCCGATCAACATGTTGGTTCCCATGGCGGGAACCCCGCTGGGCGAGACGGCGCCGCTGGAGCCGTTGGAGATGGTCAGGACCATCGCCGTGGCCCGCATCCTTATGCCCTGGGCCTATGTCCGCCTGTCGGCCGGAAGGAAGGCGCTCAGCGACGAGGCCCAGGCCCTCTGTTTCTACGCCGGCGCGAACTCCATCTTTTACGGCGAGAGGCTGCTGACGACCGGAAACCCGGAGGAGGCGGAGGACCGGGCGCTTCTCGCCAAACTCGGCCTGCGCGCCGAGCCGCCCAAGCCCTGCTGACGCCGCCGAAGGGAAAGTCCAGCCCGACCGCTACCCCTAGCGACGATGACCGCTCCAGCATCAGCGGCCTGAACAAGCGCGGCGAATGCGGAGCTCCGCGTTCGAGATCTAATCAATGCGACAATGCCCTTGAGGGAGTCCGAAATGGGTTCCAACAATACCAGTGAGACAGACCTTTGTTATCTTTCCGCGACCGAGGCCCTCGCGCTTTTCAAGACGCGCAAGCTTTCGCCCGTCGAATATTTGAATGCCCAGATCGCACGGGCCGAGCAGGTCGAGCCGATCATCAACGCATTCGCTTTCAAATATTACGACGAGGCCCTGGCCAAGGCCAAAAAGGCTGAAGCGCGGTTTATGAAGACCGACGGGCGCTGGCGCGCGCTTGAAGGGATTCCCCTGGCCGTCAAGGACGAGATGGACATCAAGGGTAAACTGACGACCAATGGGTCGCTATATTTGATGGACAACGTCTGTACCGAAACCCATTACTCCATCGAACGTCTGCTGCGCGCCGGCGCTATCGTCCACGCGCGAACGACCACGCCCGAATTCTCTTGTGCCGGGGTTACCCACTCACGGGTCCATGGCGTCACCAGGACGCCCTGGAACCCCGCATTCACCTGCGGCGGGTCGTCGGGCGGTTCAGGCGCCTCCCTTGCAGCGGGCAGCACGCCCCTGGCTACGGGCTCGGACATCGGCGGATCGATCCGCATACCCGCGGCGGCCTGCGGCGTCGTGGGCTATAAGCCACCCTATGGCCGCAACCCCGACAACACGGCCTCCGCATTCGACATGTATAATGTCACGGGGCCGATCACGCGAACCGTTGCGGATTGCATCTTGATGCAAAACATCATGTGCGGACCACACCCCCTGGCCAATGAGTCGATCCGTCCAAAATACCGCATTCCGCAAGAGCTAAAACCCATCAAGGGGTGGAAGATCGCCTACTCGCTTGACCTGGGGTTCTTTGAAGTGGACGGCGACGTGCGTCGTAACACGCTTAAGACCCTCGAGGTTCTGAAGGATTTGGGCGCCGAGATCGTCGAAGTGGATTTTGGCTGGAGCGCCCGTGCCGATCGGGCGGCGCAAAACTATCTCGACCACCTCTATGGCGCTTACATCAAATCCTTTGTCGACTCAGACCCCAGCTTGGCCAGTGAATGGGCAAAGTACTGTGCGGGCACCCATGAGAAGGTAACCGCGGCCGAGTTCATGGAGACTTACAAGGTGGCTGTGGAGATGTCCCATGGGGTTGGGGCAATCCTCGACACACACCACGCCTTCATATGCCCCACGATAGGCAGCCATGAAATACCAGCCGATCATGAGCCCGACCAACCGATATTCATCAACGGCAAGTCTGTCGACATCCTCTACGGCTGGTGCCTGTGCCACCCATTCAACATGCTCGGCCGCTGCCCCGTCTTGTCGGTGCCTTCCGGTATTGGTGACAATGGCTTGCCGACAGGCATCCAGATCGTGGCCCGCCATCTCGACGACAAGCGGGTTTTCCAGGTCGGCGCTGCATTGGAAGACGCACAACCGTGGCTGGATTGCGCAGACCGCAGGCCGAAGATTTAAACTTGGCAGTATCCGGGCGATTGCCGCGCTCAAGCTACGCCCAGTTTATTAGGGATCGTCGGTCGTTATGGCTCGGGATGGCAATGAAGCGAAAACCGGCGGAGGACGGCCTGTCGCCTGTCGGCCGGAAGGAAGGCGCTCAGCGACGAGGCCCAGGCCCTCTGTTTCTACGCCGGCGCGAACTCCATCTTTTACGGCGAGAGGCTGCTGACGACCGGAAACCCGGAGGAGGCGGAGGACCGGGCGCTTCTCGCCAAACTCGGCCTGCGCGCCGGGCTGATCGGACCCGGCGCCGTTGCATTGCGGCGTTTGATAGAAGCGGTTCTTCATGGTCTTCGGGCCGAGCTTGATCGGCTCGAACAAAGGATCGTATTTCGGATCGCGCGGCATGG
>JACZXZ010000034.1 GCA_022571365.1 Pseudomonadota bacterium
CTCGTCCCCGGCGGGCGGCGCTTCGGCGGCGTCTTTTTCCTGCCCGCCCTCGTCCCCGGCGGGCGGCGCTTCGGCGGCGTCTTCTTCCTGCCCGCCCTCGTCCCCGGCGGGCGGCGCTTCGGCGGCGGCTTCTTCCTGCCCGCCCTCGGCGTCGGCCGGAGCACTTTCCTCGTCCGCAAACCAGTGGGCCCGCGCCGCCATGATGACCTCATCGGCCGCCTCCAAGGTGAGCGCACCCGGCTCCAGGAGTTCCAACAACTCCTCGCTGGCCAAATCGGCGAGGTTATCGAGGGCCTTGATGTCGTTTTCCCCCAGGGTCACGAGCATGGCCGGCGTCAGGCCGGGCATCGCGGCGAGTTCCTCGGAGACGCCCAGTTCAATACGGCGCTTGTTCAGCCGCTCGTCCCGTTCGGCGATATGGGCCCTGGCACGCTCTTGAAGCTCCCCGCCGACTCCCTCGAACCCTTCGATGCCCGTCAGCTCCTCAAGCGGCACGAAGGCAACCTGTTCGACCGTCGAAAACCCTTCGGTCACCAGCAGATGGGCAATCACCTCATCCACATCGAGGGTCTCGGTGAACAGTTTCGAGAGCCTGCGGAACTCCTCGGTCCGCCGCTCCGTGTCCTCATCCTCGGTGAGGATGTCAATGTCCCAGCCGGTGAGCTGCGAGGCGAGGCGAACATTCTGGCCGCGGCGTCCGATCGCCAGGCTCAACTGGTCCTCCGCCACGATCACTTCGATGCGGCCGGCATCCTCGTCCAGGACCACTTTGGCGACTTCGGCCGGCGCCTGGGCGTTGACCACGAGAGTCGCGGGGTCGGACGACCACGGAATGATGTCGATCTTCTCCCCCTGAAGCTCGCCGACCACAGCCTGGACCCGACTGCCCCGCATGCCGACGCAGGCACCGACCGGATCGATGCTGGAGTCGTTGGAGACCACGGCGATCTTGGCGCGACTGCCGGGATCGCGGGCGACGGCCTTGATTTCGATGATTCCGTCATAGATTTCCGGCACTTCCTGGGCGAACAGCTGGGCCATGAACTGCGGGTGCGTACGCGACAGGAAGATTTGCGGGCCCCGCGGCTCCTCGCGCACGTCGTAAATGTAGGCGCGGACCCGGTCGTTCTGGCGGAAGCTTTCTCGGGGAATGAGCTCGTCGCGGCGCAGGATGGCCTCGGCCCGGCCCAGGTCGACTATGACGTTGCCGAACTCGACGCGCCTGACCAAGCCGGTAACGATTTCGCTTACCCGGTCCTTGTATTCCTGGTACTGGCGCTTGCGCTCGGCCTCGCGGACTTTCTGAACGATCACCTGCTTGGCGGTCTGCGCGGCGATTCGACCAAATTCAATGGGCGGAAGCTCCTCGATGACGAAATCTCCGACTTTAAGGTTGGGGTCACGCCCTTGGGCCTCGGCGAGGGAAATCTCGGTCGCCTCGTTCTCCACCTCATCCGCCACCTCGCGATAGCGATAGAGCCGAATCTCGCCGCTGCTGCGGTCGATTACGGCCCGGATATCGTGCTCGTGGCCGTATTTCGAGCGGCCCGCCCGCTGGATCGCCTGCTCCATGGCCTCCAGAACCTCCTCGCGCTCGATACCCTTCTCGCGGGCCACGGCATCGGCCACCTGCAGGAGTTCCGCTTGGGGTTGTAGATCGGTCGTATCGATGTCCATTTGGTTCACCTGTGACCTCGCTCCTCCATCTTGGCAATCAACTCATCCGTCAGCACCAACTTGGCGCGGCCGATATCGGCCAAGGACAGGACAACCTCGCCGCTATCCGTCGCCACTCGCACATGATCGTCCTTCACGCCCAACAGCCTGCCGCGAAAGCGTTTGCGCCCGCCTATGGCCCGAGTCAATTCTACCTTTGCCTCAAAGCCGGCGAAGCGCTCGAAGTCCTTGTGGCGGACCAGCGGCCGGTCGATCCCCGGCGAGCTGACCTCCAGGTTGTAGGCGCCTTCGATCGGGCCTTCGACATCGAGCAGGGCGGAAACCGCGCGGCTGATCTCGGCGCACTCGTCCAACGTGATCGGCCGGCCGTCAATGCGCTCGGCCATGACCTGAAGGGTCGGGCGTTTGCCTCCGGAAAGCTGCAAACGCACGATCTCATATTCCATCGCCTTCAGCGATGGAGCGATCACCCCCTCGATCCGCTCCAACAGTTGCATAACTCCCAATCGGTCTGCTTCACCAAAGCTTACGGCTTACCCACATAAACAAAAAAGCGGGCCTTAGGCCCACCCTTTCTTCCGGCTTGGCGGCAACACCAAACCATCTGGGGTATTTTGTCACGAGTATAACGCTCGTGGGCGCGGCTTCAAGATTTTTGTCGGCCGTGCCGGACTTGGCGATGGTCAAACTGGATCGTGGCACCGACGGCTATCCGCTTCGGCGCCGCCGCTCGAAGCTCAGATAAGTGCAGACGCGGCCCCGCCGCGTCGCCTTGAGCTCATAACGCGTCGGGGGCCAGTCCGCGGGTCTCGTCCGCCAGTCGGCGGGACTACGGGCGAGCCAAACGAAGGCAGGATGGCGAATCAGGTGCTCCAGCGTCCAGACCAGGTACCCGGGCTCGTCGGTCGCGAAGCGCAGCTCCGCTCCGTCCTTGAGCACACGGGCCAGAAGTTCGAGGTTGTCCCAGGATATGAAGCGTCGCTTGCGGTGGCGGCTCTTAGGCCATGGGTCGGGATACAGCAGGAAGGCGCGGCCGATACTGGCGTCGGGGAGCGCCTCCAAGAGCGGGCGGGCGTCGTCGGCGACCACCCGAATGTTCGCGAGGCCCTCGCGGTCGATGTAGCTCAACAGACTGGCGACCCCGTTCAGGTAGGCCTCGCAGCCGATCATGCCGATATCGGGATGGGCCCGGGCCTGAAACGCCAGATGTTCGCCAGCGCCGAATCCGATCTCCAACCAAACGTCCCCAGGCGGCGCGGGGAAGGCGGCGCGGGGGTCAAGCCGACCGCCGGCATCGGGTGGCCGGATCGCAACCCTCGGCAACAGGCTCCGCAACAGCTGCTCGCGGCCCGGCCGCAGTTTGCGCCCGCGCCGCCGGCCGTAGAGCACGCGCGGGCGGGTCCCAGGCATCGCGCTCACGGGAAGCCCGCCATCAGCCTCCGTTGAAGACCGACTTGAGCTTGTCAACCAGGTCCAGGCGCTCCCATGAGAAACCGCCATCGGGTTCCGGGGGCCGGCCGAAATGCCCATATGCCGCGGTGCGCGCATAGATCGGCCTGCTTAAGCTCAGATGTTCACGGATGCCGCGGGGCGACAGGTCCATGAGCTCTTGAAGCACCTTCGCGAGTCGCTGCTCATCGACCTGGCCGGTGTTCTGGGTGTCGACGTAGACAGAGAGCGGTTTGGACACGCCTATGGCATAGGATAGTTGGAGCGTACAGCGCTCGGCAAGGCCGGCGGCAACTACGTTCTTGGCGAGATAACGCGCGGCATAGGCCGCCGAGCGATCGACCTTGGATGGGTCCTTGCCGGAAAAGGCACCGCCGCCGTGGAGCGCGGCACCACCATAGGTGTCGACGATGATCTTGCGGCCGGTCAGTCCGGCATCCCCGTCGGGACCGCCGATGACAAAGCGGCCGGTGGGATTGACGTAGAAATCCTCCTCCTCGCACATCCAACCCTCGGGCAGAACATCGACCACATGCGAGCGGACGATCTCGCGCACCTCATCCTGATCAATATCGGCCGAGTGCTGGGTCGAAACCACGATGGAGGCCGCTCTTACCGGCTTGCGGTCGACATAGTGCAGGGTGATCTGGCTCTTGGCGTCGGGCCCGAGATGGGGCTCGGCGCCGGAATGGCGGGCGGCGGCCAACGAGCGCAGGATGCCGTGGGCGAAATGGATCGGCGCCGGCATCAGGGCCTCGGTCTCCCGACAGGCAAAACCGAACATGACGCCCTGGTCGCCCGCGCCTTCGTCCTTGTTTCCGCTGGCATCGACGCCCCTGGCGATGTCCGCGGACTGCGCGTGGACGTGGATTTCCACCTCGGCCTTCTGCCAGTGAAACCCCTCCTGTTCATAACCGATGTCCCTGACGCAGCCGCGGGCGATCTCCTCCAGCGACTGGCTGGTGATCGAAGATGGTCCGCGCACCTCCCCGACGAGCACGATGAGGTTGGTCGTCACCAGCGTCTCGACGGCGACACGCGAGTGGGGGTCTTCAGCGAGATAAGCGTCGACGATGGCGTCGGATATGCGGTCGCAGATCTTGTCAGGATGGCCTTCGGAAACGGACTCGCTGGTGAACAGATAATCACCCTTCGCCACGATCAACTCCGCGGATTGGATTCGGCATCAACGCGGGACCGGACACGGTCACCGCGCCGCGCGGCACCAACGCATGCCAAGTCGCCGATTATGCAGAGCCATGCAGAGCCATACGGAATCCTATCCGAAAGGCCCGACGCCTCGGCAGACTCTTGTTCCAGTCTTTGCGGTTTCCGTCAAGTGCTTTCGCGACCGCCGCCACGACTTGGATACGCCGGTGACGGCGGCGGCAACCAAAACCAGCCGGCATTCTTCGCCGGTGAGGCGGCCGGCAACCAAAGCCAGCCGGCATTCTTCGCCGGAACTATTTCCTTTGGGCGTCGCTGGCCTTTGCCAGGGCCTTGGCCAGTGCGAAGACGCGCTTGCGCACCCCCGGGTCAGCGATCCGGTAATAGGCTCGGACTAGCTCCAGGGTCTCGCGCTTGGCCATCGGATCCGCCTCGTAGGGCGCCCCCCCTTCCTCGGCCAGACCCCCCTCAAGGAGGCGGGATCGGGACGCGACGTCGGCGGGCATGTCGTCAAAGAAAAACGACACCGGAACATCGAGCACATGACTCAGTTCGAATAATCGGCTGGCCCCAATGCGGTTGGCGCCGCGTTCGTATTTCTGCACCTGCTGAAACGTCAGGCCGATGGCGTGGCCGAGCTTTTCCTGGCTCATCCCCAACATGGTGCGGCGCAGGCGCACGCGACTGCCAACATGGACGTCGACCGGCTTGGGGACCCCAGTCTTGAGACGAGTTCTTCTCGCGGGGGGGGGAGAAGCAGAGATCATCTTGTTCGGCCTTTGTTGGCGTCCTTTAGTCGCATACATAACATACCTCCCAAGCATCTAGCATAAATCATTTATTGCTCATCCTCCTGCTCGTTTGGGCACCTCAACCATAAGGCCGGTCCGCACCCGGCAGCCCCTCTTGGAGCCATTTCCACGCCGCCGCAAAACCCCGCAGCAATCGTTCGCGTCTGTGCCGCGCCATTTCATCCCGCTCCGCCTGTTCCCTTGTCCTGGCGCGCCGGGTTTTCGGCGGGTGGGGCTTGTCGGCGCGGCGCTCGATGCCGCCGTTCCACCCGGGACCGTTACCTAATTACCTATCGGTTCCACCTGGTCGCCACCGCCGCCGCCACGCCGGCGCCGCGGGATCGAGCCTCTTGGCGGAGGGCCGGAAATCACTGTCTCCATCCCTCCTTGGCGCCGTTGTTTCCGTGCCGACCCTTGCGTCTCGTCGCGCCCACCTGGATAGCTTTGCGATACCTTTGCCTTGGCTCCGCATAAACCGTGCCAATTGTTTGCGGGATCTGCGTGTTGCGCCGGACGGGCATAAAATAATCATTGTATATCAATTAGTTATTGTCCAATGGCCGCGATGCCATTGCCATATCGGGGCCGTTGTTTGGAAAGGCCCGGGCCGGCGGGCGTGACAAGCCGGGTCAAGAAGTGACGCTTCATGTCACTTCTTGACCCGGCGCCCAGCGGATCGGAGGGCTCGAACCGAGACGCCGGCGATGGCGCCGAGCCGACGCCGGATGGCTTGGCCGGCTGCTGCTGGCGGGCGGGGCGCTCGGCCAAAGCGCCGAGATTGGCGGGCGAAGCCCGTGTGCGCCTCGGTGGACTCGGTGGAGAGGTGTGTTCGGCGCCGTGCCGGCCGAGCGGCGCCACGCGCCGGCCGTCTAACGGCGCCGGAGGGCCGTCGAGACGCGCATCAGGCGCTGGCCCCCGGCAACAGCCTTAACAAGGGGGCGCGCCCCAAGGTGAGCCTGCGGATGGAGGCGACGTAGCAGAATCGGCCTCATGCCACACTGAATATCGGGCCCACTTGGGAAATGCGGGATCAATGTGGATCGTATCCGGCGCAAAAAAACCCGGCGGTCAGGGGAAACGGGAGACCACCATCCCCAGCAGCCCCGCCAGGGCAAGTGGAATCATCAATACCCAATCGCCGAAGCGGGCATACGGAGTAAGCCCATCAAGCGGCGGCGGCAGCGCCGCGTCAAGCACCCCCTCTCGACCGAGGCCAAGGCGGGCGATCACGCGCCCGTATGCGTCGACCACCGCGGAAATGCCCGTGTTCGCGGCGCGCACCATGGGCAACCCTTCCTCCACGGCGCGCACGCGCGCGCTGGCGAAATGCTGGTAGGGACCGGAACTCAACCCGAACCAAGGGTCATTGAACCAAGCGTCATTGGTGATGTTGAGCAGCCAGGAGGGGCGATTGTCCTGGTCGACAACGCGGCCGGGAAAGATCGCCTCGTAGCAGATCAGCGGGCTAACCGGCGGCAGGCCGGCAAGCGCCAGCGTCCGCACGCCCGGTCCGGCCGAGAAGTCCGTCGCGCCATAGGTGATTTTGGCCATGCGCAAGATCCAGCGGAACGGCACGTACTCCCCAAATGGCACCAGGCGGACCTTGTCGTAGGTACCGACCACCGCGCCGCTGCCGTCGATGGCGTGGAGGCTGTTCCAGGCCTGGACCGGGTCGGTGGGCTGGGGCGTGGTGCGCGGAGCACCGGTGATGACCAGGCCGCCGGGCGGGACCACGGCGGCGATCATGCGGCGGCGCACGGCGTCGTTGGCGATGAAGAACGGAGCCGCCGTCTCCGGCCAAATAACATGGGTGATCCCCCCGAAACCGGGGCTGAGGGTCAGCTCCAAATGCCGCGCCAAATTCGCCTCGCGCAGATCGGCCTGCCATTTGTGGTCTTGCTGGATGTTGGCCTGGACAATGCGCAGGCGGACGCCGGTTGCCGAGGCATCGTCGCGATCCACGGGCGGCGCCCCGGCCAGGCGCAACGCGCCACCCACCCATATCGTGCCAAGGACGGCGCCGGCGGCCACCAGCGCCCACCAGCGCCGGCGGCGTTGCCCGGCCGGGCCGCCGGCGCCCGCCCCATCGGCCAACACGGCCGGCATGGCCGCAGCCGCCACGGTTACCAGACTGAGACCGTAAATCCCGGTCGCGGCGGCCAGCTGAATCATGGCGTCGGACAGGTTCCAGGAATAGCCGATGAGGTTCCAGGGAAAGCCCGTCAACACATGACCGCGCAAAAGTTCCATGACCGTCCAGGCAACGGCGAGGGCAAGGACGCGGCCGATGCCGGCGGCGCCGGAGAGCCGCGTGAGCCACGCCGCCAGCCCCGGGAACAGGGCGAGACCCGCGGCCAGGCCAAAGACGGCGAACGGCACCATCCAGCCGAAGCGCGCGGGATCGGTAAGAAGCGCCAAAGCGATCCAGTAGATCCCGGGGAGGAAGTGACCGAAGCCGAACCACCAGCCGGCAGCGAAAGCGGCGCGCCAGGGCACCCTGGCCCGGGCGCTGCCGTCGATCAGCCAAACCAGGCCGGTGAACGCCGGCAGTAGGAGCACGATGGCGTGGACCGGCGGCAGCGCCGCGGTCGCCAGCGCGCCCAACAGGGCGGCAAAACCATAGCGCCGCCACCCGGTGAGTGTCGCGACGGCGCGGGCCGCACGGTCGATGAAAAGGTGGGTCGGGGCGCGCGCCTCACCCATCTTGGGAGGGTGGGGGCGGCAGATTGCGCACCCTGAGCCGCTTGATGCGGCGCGGATCGGCCTCGACCACCTCGAATTCCAGGCCCGAGGGATGCGCGATCAACTCGCCGCGGCCGGGAACCCGCCCGGCCAGCGAGAACACCAAGCCGCCGAGGGTATCGATGTCTTCGCGCTCCTCTGGCAACAGCACCGGGCCGACCTGCTTCTCGAACTCCTCTATCGACACGCGGGCATCGGCGGCCAGCGAGCCATCGGGACGGGGATCCAGCGCCGGGCCTTGCTCCTCGTCGTGCTCGTCCTCGATCTCGCCCACGATCTCCTCGACCAGATCTTCGATGGTGGCCAACCCGTCGATGCCGCCATACTCGTCGACGATCAGCGCCATGTGATTGCGCGTGGAGCGCATCTCCAAGAGCAAGTCGAGGACCCGCATCGAGGGCGCCGCAAACAGCAAAGGGCGCAGAATATTCTTGAGCGCGAACGCCTCCTTGGCGTTCCAGCAGGCAAGCACGTCCTTGATGTGCACCATGCCGACGACGTCGTCGAGGGTTTCGCGATAGACCGGCAGGCGCGAGTGCGCCTCTTTGCTCATCAGCTTGACCAGTTCATCCAGCGGCGTGCCGGCCTCGATGGCGACAATGTCGGCGCGCGGCACCATCACGTCCTCGACCGTGAGATCGTGG
Source organism: Pseudomonadota bacterium (assembly GCA_022571365.1). GTDB lineage: Bacteria > Pseudomonadota > Alphaproteobacteria > JACZXZ01. The sequence goes on from JACZXZ010000034.1 coordinate 8,471, forward strand.
AGATTCAAGACGTTCTTGATGAGGACACGCTCGTCGGAGTCGGCCGGCGTCTCGGCTTCGTCGTACTCCTCGATCAGTTCCTCAAGCGCGTCGCGGAGCGAGGCTTCCTCGTTCTTGGACCCGCGCAACCCGCGAAGCCAGTTCAAAAGAGTTTCAAGGAATGATGGGTCGTTTGATGCCCCGCCGCGACGGGGCTGTCTATTGCATGATATGTCGCTCATGGCCGTTCGTTATCTGGCGCCCCGCCCGGCTCCCCGGCATAGGGATCAGCGATGCCGAGCCCCGCCAGTATGGACAGCTCCAGACGCTCCATCGCTTCGGCGTCCAAGTCGTTCTCGTGATCATAGCCCAAAAGGTGCAAGACGCCGTGCACCACAAGATGGCACAGGTGATCGGCGAGCCGCCTGTCGGCCGCCGAGGCCTCGCGGGCGGCGGTCTCATAAGCCACCACGACATCCCCAAGAAGCGTTGGCGCGGCCGCATATCCATGCGGCAGAGCGGCGCGAGGACCGCGCGGCGCGGCGTCAAAATTGCGGAAGGACAGCACGTTGGTCGGCCGATCCTGACCGCGATAGTCCCGGTTGAGCTTGGCCATAAAGGCGTCGTCGGCCAAAACCAAGCTCACCTCGACCGGGTCCCCGACGCCCACGGCGGCGAGGACGGCGCGGGTGGCGCGGCGGCTAAGCGTCGCGGCGTCGGGAAGATCGTTCCGCCAGCCCGCACACCTGACCGACACGGCGATCTCCGTCCCCTCGTCCGCCGGCCTCTCACCTATGGGCATGGGCTGCGCCGGACCGGCCGTCATGCCGGATCCTCTGAAGCGCCGGCCCTGTCTTGCCTGTCTTGCCTGTTGCGCGCGGCTCACGATTTCTTCGCTGAGGAGTCCGGCGGAGCGTTCGCCGCCTCGCGCGCATCATAGGCGCGGACGACACGGGTGACCAGCGGATGGCGCACGACGTCGGCGTCGGTGAATTCAACGAAGGCCACCCCCTCGACACCCTTAAGAAGTTCCAGGGCATCCTCCATGCCCGAGCGTACCCCCTGGGGCAGGTCGATCTGACTCATGTCGGCGGTCACCGCCATGCGTGAATTCTCGCCGAGACGGGTCAAGGACATTTTCATCTGCATGGGAGTGGTGTTCTGCGCCTCGTCGAGGATGACGAAAGCATTGGACAGGGTACGGCCGCGCATAAACGCCAGGGGCGCGACCTCGATCTCGCCGGTCTGCAGACGCTTCATCACCTGATCGGCCGACATGGTGTCATGGAGCGCGTCGTAGAGCGGCCGGAGATACGGGTCGATCTTATCGCGCAGATCGCCGGGCAGGAAGCCCAGCCGCTCACCCGCCTCCACCGCGGGCCGCGACAGGACGATCCGGTCCACCTCCTCGCTTATCAACATCGACACCGCCGTCGCCACCGCGAGATAGGTCTTGCCCGTACCCGCCGGCCCGAGGCCGAACGTCAGCCCGTGCCCCCTGAGCGCCCGGATATAGGCGGCCTGGATCGGCGAGCGCGGCGTGATCAGGCGTTTGCGCGTGCGGATCGTGACCTGGTCGCCGTCCCCCTCGTCTGTCTGCCCGCCGGCGCCTTTGGCGACCGCGCTCGAGGCCAAACGAACAGCCGCATCCACTTCGCCAGCATCGACCGCCATGCCCCCCTTCAGACGCTCGTAGAGGCTGTTCAGAGCCGTCCGCGCCACGTCGGCCGACCACAGCGATCCCGATGATATCACGAGCCGGTTGCCGCGCGAGGTCAGCACGACTCCGAGCTGCTGCTCGATGCGCGCCAGGTGCTGGTCGTGCGCGCCGAACAACAAAGGCAACAGGCTGTTGTCGTCGAATTTCAGGTGGATCGGCTTGACGCCCGCGGAGGTTGGCGCCGATGTCAAGCGAAAGCCCTCTCCATTGTCCCGTCCGCGGCGGGGGAAGTTGCCGCCCTGGCCGCGCCGCGCGCCAGCGTCCCGGCGAGGCTGTTCGCACGGCCAGCGGTGATACGGGCCTCGACGATGGCGCCCAGCAGCGATTCGGGCGCCATCAGGTGAACCGATTGCATGTACGGGCTGCGGCCGACGAGCTGGCCCGGGCGTCGGCCCCGGTGCGCGAGCAGCACCGCCATCGTCCGGCCCACAGCGGCCTGGTTGAAGGCGGCCTGCTGCTCATCGAGGAGCGCCTGGAGCGCCGCCAGACGCTCGGCCTTGGCCGCGTCGGGAACCTGGTCGTCGAAAGTCGCCCCCGGGGTGCCGGGACGCGGGCTATATTTGAAGCTATAGGCCTGGGCAAAGCCCACCTCCCGCACCAGCGTGAGCGTCTCCTTGAAGTCGGCGTCCCGCTCGCCCGGAAAGCCGACGATGAAGTCGGAAGACAGGGCGATGTCGGGACGGGCGGCGCGCAGCCGGTCGACCACGCGCCGGTAGTCGCCGACCGAGTAGCCGCGATTCATCGCCTGAAGTACGCGGTCCGAGCCCGACTGCACGGGCAGGTGCAGGAAAGGCATGAGTTTCGCGACCTCGCGGTGCGCGGCGATGAGTGCGTCATCCATGTCGCGCGGATGCGAGGTGGTGTAGCGGATACGGTCCAGCTCGTCGATTTTGGCGAGACCGCCGATCAGCCGGCCGAGGCCCCACTCACCGCCGCCCGATGGCGCTTCGCCGTGATAGGCATTGACGTTCTGGCCCACAAGCGTGATCTCCCGCGCGCCCGCCGCAGCCAGTCGCCGGGCTTCGGCCACGACCGCGTCCACCGGCCGGGAATATTCCGCCCCCCTGGTGTAGGGCACGACGCAGAAGGTGCAGAACTTGTCACAGCCCTCCTGTACCGTGAGGACGGCCGAGAGATGCCGTGAGGTGCCTTGGACCTCCAATCCCGCCGCAAGTTCCTCGGGGAGATGGTCGAACTTCGGCTCGACGGGAAAGTCGGTGTCAAGAATGCCACGTCCCGGCCCTGGTTCCGAACCGGCGCGCACCGCACGGGCCACCATCTCCGGCAGCCGATGATAGGTTTGCGGGCCAAACACAATGTCGACGAAGGGCGCGCGGCGCAGGATCTCAGCCCCCTCGGCCTGAGCGACGCAGCCGGCGACGGCAATGATCATGTCGCCGCCGGATTTGGCCGCCTTGAGGCCCTTGAGCCGGCCGAGCTCGGAAAACACCTTCTCCGCCGCCTTCTCCCGGATATGACAGGTATTCAGGATAACCATGTCGGCATCCTCGGGACCGTCGACCAGGCGGTAGCCGAGTGGTGCCAGGACATCCGCCATGCGGGCGGAGTCGTACAGGTTCATCTGGCAGCCGTAGGTTTTGATGGAGAGTTTTTTCGCCAAGGCTGTGCCCTTACCGGCAGCTCCAACTGGCCCGAAGCTGGCCCGGTTCAAGGCTCTGACAGGAAAAACCACCCAAAAACACTAGCACCACCCCCCGTGGAGTCAAGCTAGCGGGTCGCCGTTGCCGCCGGCAGATCTTGCGGCCGTCCGGAAATCGCCGCGGCGACTCCGCGCGCTACGATATCGTGGCAATGCTGCGTGAGCGCCTTGCGCGACCCGAACTCAGCGACCGACACCGGGGGATGAAAGGCAACCACCACGGTCGCCTTGCCAAGCCCTATCATCTGCCAGATATGGGATGCCAAATCCATTTCGCCATACCATGCGTAATAGGGCCTTAAATGACGGCCGAGCGGCATCCCGTCGAGGCGCGTGTATGCGATCGACACGGGCTGGACAGTGACGGGGCGGCCGTCCGCCCGATACTCGGCGACGCCCAGGAGGGCGCTTTTGAAGGGCAGGATGCGGTTGCCGTCACTGCTGGTGCCCTCGGGAAACAGGATGAGGTTGTCGCCCGCCTCGAGGCGCCGCATCAGCTCGTCGCGTTGAACCGCGGCGAAGCGCGGCCGGCGGTCGACGAAAACTGTGCGCTGCAGCCTCGCAAGTATCCCGAACAGCGCCCAGCCGGCGACTTCGCGTTTGGCGACAAAGGCGCCTTTGATCAGCGATCCCAGTACGCTGATATCGAGATAGGAGCTGTGGTTGACGATGAACAGGGTGGGTTTGGCCGTCGATATCTCGCCCCGCGCCTCGATCTTGAGGCCGATGATGCGGCAGCACACCCGATGATAGAACTGGGGAATGTGCTTGCGGAGGGAGATCCGAAGGGCCAGCGCAACAACCTGCGCCGGCAACAAAGCAAAAGTCCAAGCCGCATAGAGAAGCAGACGATATAAGGCGCGAATCGGGGATTCCATCGCTGTCAGGCCGGCCCCACCTCGCGCGTCAATTTTTCGTCCCGCGTATAGTGCTTATAGTACTTGTCCGTCACCCAATCGGTCTTGACCACGACGCAAACGTCGGTGGTGTTGAACTGCCGATCGATGACGGCGCCATCGCCGACGAATCCGCCGAGGCGCAGATAGCCCTTGATCAGTGACGGCAGGTCGGCAAGCGCCCGCCGCTCATCGATTTCCGCAGGCGCCATCAGATTCATATCGACATAGCGGTGCTCGAGCGCCCGTGCCCTCAGCGACGGCGGCGCCAAGTGGTAGTGATACAGGTAGGCGAGCATCTCGGCGAGCGCGTTGGTGTCGGTGCTCGGCAGACTCGCGCAGCCAAACATAAGCTCGATATCGTAGTGCAACATATAGGCCGCGATACCCCGCCACAACAACTGCATGGTCGGCCGGTTGCGGTAGTCGGCATCGACGCAGGATCGGCCGAGCTCGAGGATCTCGCCGGGATAGGCGAGAAGGTTGGTGATGTCGTATTCGCCGGCCGTGTAGAACCCGCCATGGCGGGCGGCGGCCGCGCGCCAGATGAGGCGATAGGTACCGATAACCGCATCGGTGCCAGCGCCGCGATTGTGGTCGATAACCAGAAGGTGGTCGCAGAACGCGTCGAATGTGTCGAAATCGCGATGGCAGAGCGCCATCTCCGGCGTCGGCTTAGCCGACATCTCGTCGTAAAACACACGATAACGCAGGGCTTGCGCGGCTTCGACCTCGGCCGCGGTTTCCGCAAGGCGGACCCCAAGGTCGCCGGCCCTAAGCTCGAAGAACTTAGGCTCTCTGCTCCTATTCGCTTCCATGGTCGGAGGCAACCGGCCCGTCAACCTCCCGCCGGGGTCGGGCACAAACGCGCAAACAGGGATGTTTGTGGCTGGCTGTCATTCCCGGCCCGACTTCTTCTCCGCCTCGATGGGGACGCCGAAAAGCTCGAGCCTGTGGTCCACGAGCTCGTAGCCAAGCTGCTTCGCGACCTCGCGTTGCAGCGCTTCGATCTGCTCGTTCTGAAATTCGACAACCTTGCCCGACTGCACATCGATCAAGTGATCGTGGTGCTCTTCGGGCGCCTCTTCATAGCGGGCGCGGCCGTCGCCAAAATCATGTCGTTCCAGGATGTGCGCCTCCTCGAACAGGCGGACCGTGCGGTACACCGTTGCAATGCTGATGCGCGAATCGATTTCGCTCGCCCGCCGATAGACCTGCTCGACATGCGGATGGTCGGTGGCCTCGGACAGCACGCGCGCAATGACCCGGCGCTGCTCCGTCATCTTCAAGCCCTTCTCAATGCAAAGCCGCTCAAGACGCGAAGGCATGTACCTTCCCCTCGCCCACGATGAAGACGGAAACGGCCGGTGAAGACGGAAACGATCAGTATAGATGAAAAAGAGCCCTTCGCCTATCGCCCCTTACCGCGCCTTTCCGGTTGCGCGCCGTGCTACCGCCGCCGCCTGCGAGTCCGGGTGCCAAGACCGATTTGTTTGGCGAGTCTGCGCCGCTGCTTGGTGTAGTTGGGCGCGACCATGGGATAATCCGGCGCCAAACCCCACCGCTCGCGATATTCCTCGGGCGTCAAGTTATAGGCGGTCCTGATGTGGCGTTTGAGCATCTTGAGCTTCTTGCCGTCCTCAAGGCAGATAATATAGTCCGGCGTCACCGACTTTTTGATCGGAACCACGGGCCTCGGGCGTTCCGGTGTCGCGACCGACGACGCGTCCACCTCCGCCAACGTCTTGTATATCTCCTCGATAAGCCGGGGCAGGCCGTCCATGGCCACCCTGTTCTTGGACACATGGGCAGCCACGATCTGGACGGTCAGAGTCAATGCCTGAGTCGGCTTCGGCTGTGTCTTAGTCGGCTGCGGCTGTTTCGCCATCAAAACTCAATCCTTCCATAAAATCCTTACTTTAGGAAATATAATGCGACTTTTTGCCATGACAATAACCACTCAGAAAAAATAAGAACAAGACCCCAGGATCACAGACGTGATTGGCTTCTTCCTAGTACTTACCTTCGGAAATCCGCGGATCATCCCGGACCTTCCTCCCTCGACGGGGAGGATCATCGTTGTGAAATCCCACCTAATCTTCCCCCTCCCCCCATGCGCTCAAAGATCCGCCGCGGATGCCCCACCGTGGATGGAAGAGCCAACCATGTCCCATGCGCGCGCGGAACAAAGTAAATAAAATAACATCAGGGGACATCAGGGTTCGTGCCCCGACGCCGATCGGCGCGAACGATCCCGCTCGGACACCCCCCCGCCGATCGAGTCGGACTCCCACGCCCCGTCGAAACAGGAGCCGTACGACTCAGCAAAGATAAATCAGCAAAGATAAAGCGGTCGCCGGGGCCGCCACGATGCGGGAATCAGTCACGCCTCACCCTCCCGCCTTGTCTCGGCAACTGCGCATCCGGCGGCCTCAGATAGAGCGGCGCGGGCGGCGGTGAGGTGCCGTCGGGTGCGCGGGCGGCGGCAATCCTGGCGACGTGGGCGGCGTCGGGAAGGCCCGAGACCGATGCGCGGAGCACCTTGCTCCCAGCGGCGGCCAGGACCTCACTCACCATAGCCACGCCATCGCCCGCCACCACCAGCGGACCTGGAGGGACAACATCCGGAAGATCATCGGGCAATAGGGCCGTGGCCGGCCCCAGCGGCGCGAGATCGGCGCTAAACAGCTGCGCATAGACGTCGGTCCGCTTGGTATCAAGCACGACCAGCAATGTGCGCCCCGCCCGCTCCGCCGGGGACACGGCGTGGGCGACGGCTTCGAGCGTGGTGACGCCGACCAGCGGCAGACCGGTGGCAAGGGCCATGCCGCGCGCGGCGCTGAGGCCGATCCGAAGCCCGGTGAAGGCGCCAGGCCCGACCGTTACAGCCAACAGATCGAGGTCGCGGAACGAGACGCCGGCCTCGTCCATGGCCGACTTCACCATCGGCATGAGCGCCTCGGCCTGGCCGCGCGCCATGACCGTGAAACGGTGGGCGCGCACCTCGCCGTCGCTCCAAAGGGCGACCGAACAGGCCGTGGTCGCCGAATCGAGGGCAAGCACCCACATGCCCTATCCTCTGCCCTATCCTCCCGTGCCGACCGGCCCCACGCGGCATGGCGGGGCACCGGGCCCATGTCATGATCGAGCGAGCGCGATCGGGTGCGCCATCCACATTGACGCGCAACGGGGCCAGATTGCAAGCCTGGGACGAACACCTCCCGCGATGCCGGCGGCGGGCGCCAAGACGGAGCTTGAGTTCCACCGTGAACGAGCGATAGATAGGGCATGGGAGTGAAGTCCATTCCCGAATCGCTCGCCACGGCGGGAGGCCGCAGGCATCGCGCTTGCCTCATCGCCGCCACGGCCCTGATTGCCGCAGGGCTCCTGGCTCCGGCGGCGGGCGCCGCCGACTCCGCCGTGGTGGTGATATATCATCGCTTCGGCGAGCCGGACCTCCCTACCAGCAACATACGGATCGACCAGTTCGAGGCCCACCTGCGAGAGTTGAAGAGCGGCCGCTCCACGGTGATGCCGGTGCCCGACATCATCGCGGCGCTGAAGCAGGGCAAGCCGTTGCCGGACCGCACCGTCGGCATCACCGTCGACGACGCCTATCTGTCGGTCTACACACAAGCCTGGCCGCGGCTGAAAGCGGCAGGGCTCCCCTGGACCCTGTTCGTCGCCACGGAACCCATAGACCGCGGCTACAAGGGCTATATGACCTGGGACCAGATCCGGGAACTCGCCGCCGACGGGGTAACCATCGGCAACCACACCGCCGCTCATACCCACATGACATATCTCAGCCCCGAGCAGAACGGCGAAGAGCTGGCCCGCGCGAACGCGCGGTTCCTGGCGGAGCTCGGCGCCCTACCCGAGCTGTTCGCCTACCCTTACGGCGAATACAGCCTGGCGGTGCGCGAGCAGGTCGTGACGGCCGGGTTTGCCGCCGCCTTTGGCCAACAGTCGAGCGTCCTCTACGGCGGCGCTGATTTCTTTGCCCTGCCGCGCTTTCCGCTGAACGAGCGCTATGGCGACATCAACCGCTTTCGCCTGGTGACGGGCGCGCTTCCGCTACCGGTGACCGAGGTGACGCCGGTGGACCCGCTGCTCACGGTCAACCCCCCGATATTCGGATTTACCGTCGATGACGGTATCGGCGGCCTCAACCGGTTGGCCTGCTATGGCTCCACTCAGGGCAAAGCGGTTTTGGAACGGGTGGGATCCCATCGTATCGAGGTGCGGCTTTCCGAGCCATTTCCACCGGGACGGGCGCGCATTAACTGCACCATGCCAGGGCCCGAAGGCCGGTGGCGCTGGTACGGCATCCAGTTCTACATCCCGGAGTCCTGAGGCCGCGCCCCGGCCGGCATCGGAACCACTGCCGCGACGGGAGCCCGTTGCAGGAATCGGGCATCGCCTGGAAGCGAGGCATTTTAAAACAGGCTTCAGCCGAGATGGCGGCAAAGACAGGGGCGGCGCGGAGAACAGCAACGCCCGGGCTTAAACGTCAGGGCTTAAACGTCAGGGATGATCACACGGGTGGTCTTGCCGGCTTCAAGCCGCGCGTTCAAGCCACGCGCGATCGAGGGATTGCAGGCGGTTGACCCGAATGATCTCGCGGATGGCGCGAATATAGGTGGCGCCGCGTTCGGCGTAACGCGTGAGCATCGCCGCCAGCGCATAGCCGTCAAGCGCCCCGTCGCGGGCGCGCATCCTGGCCCGCTCGACGCGAAACTCGCGGTAGGCCCAATGGGTGTTCAAATTGTGGATGTAGGCCCTGACGCCATCACGCAAGTCGTCAAAGGCCTTGACCATGAAGACCTCGCCGGTCTCCCGGGCCCTCGGCGCCATGCCGCCGTCGCCCCGGTAAATTCTTTGCCCGAACAGCGATTTGCCTTCCCGGGCAAAGCGGGAGGTCCCCCATCCGCTCTCGATCGCCGCCTGAGCCAACGCCAGGGAAGGCGGGACGATATCGAGCCGCAGCAACAATGTCTCAAGATCGCCGTCCCCGACGCCCCAGCGGGCGGCCAACGCGTCAAGCCAGCGCCGATCGCCGGATGTCAAAGGCACACCCGCCTGCACCAGACGGTGCAAAGATAAAAGGCGCTCGCGCTCGGATAAGATGGTCTCGTTTACCTCGAGGATGAGCGGAAGGACGGATTTGAAGAACATCGCCTTGCGTCTGTCGACGGACTGAATCTCGGAAAGGTCCGGCGGCAGGCCGGCAAGAAACACCCGCGGCACACCCTCGTGGCCATCGCGCGCCCCGTCGAGACGATAATTCAGGCTTTCGTATACGTCCGACAGCGTTTCGGCGTCCGTCGCAACGACGACGTCGGCGGAGACGTGCCGAGACGGCGCCCCGGTCAGCAGAGACACCCCGACAAGGCCGAGGCAACCAACAACGAAAAAGCCGAAAAGAACGCTATAAGGGCGCGCTGGGATGAATCGAAATGGCATCAAGAAACCATCCTTCACGTGGTACGAAAGAGCAGGTCTCGGGGTGATATCGTCTCTGGAGATTTGCGCTCAAAACCACTTAAATAAGGTCAGAATAAGACCAGAACAAGGCCCGCTTCACGTGACAGCACCCGATCCCGTGCGCGCCCCGCGGGAGGCATTCACCCCGCCGCCCCGGGCATTGCCCCACGCGGCCGCCACCGCCGGCGCCGGTTCGAGCGAACCGTCCTTGCCTCGGACAAGGGGCGTAAGCCGCCCAACCCCTGATATCTACCCCAATTTCGCCAGCCTCTTGAGGCCCGTCCTCCAAACAGGCTCCAAAGGCCGATAACGGCCTTCATATCAAGCGTTTGATTTGCTCCTCGTCGAGAGACCCCGGCACGATGGTCAGCGGAACCCTGAGCCGGCCCGACATCTTGCCCAGGGCCGTGACCAGCGGCCCCGGTCCTTTCGGCCCGGTCCCGGCGCCAAGAATCAGGCCCGAGATGCTGGGTTCCTCGTCGATCAGCTTCAAAAGCTCGTCGCGCACCGACCCTTCGCGGATGTAGAGCACGGGCATGGAACCGGTCCATTCCAGGACCTTGGCCGAAAGCTCCTTCAGCCGCTCTTCGGCCTCGGCTCGGTGTTCCTTCTCCATCAAATCCCCCACCGCCATCCAGTGGTGGAAGCCGCCGGGTTCCATGATGTAGAGGAGGGCGACCCGGCAGCCCGTGCTCTTGGCCCGGCGGCAGGCGAAGGACAGCGCGACGTGGAGCTCCTCGCTCTCGTCCACCACCAGGAGGAATGCGCGATCGTCGGAGGCTTCGGCGTGCTTCCCGGCCATATTGTTCACACCCTGCGGAAGACGAAGTCGGCGAACCATCCCGCCATCAGGGCAAGGACGACCGCAAAGAGACCGTAATAGAACGAGTTCCGGTGTGCAAATTGGGAGATCTTGGCTTCCATCCCGGTCTTGCTGACGAACAGCGGGGTGGTCTGGGCGCTGACCACTTGGCCGTCGCGGATCAGAAACACCTTAACCGTGTAGTTTCCGGTCGGCACGTTCGCCGGAAAATACACATCCGTGCGGAACAGACGGGCCCCCAGGAACACCACCTTGCCCAGCTCGACCGGGAACAGGCCGTCGCGCTGCTTGTTGCGCACCAGCGCCGCGCGGAAGGTGGCGACCTCATCCTCGCGGCCATCGGCCTCAGCGATAAGCCGCAGGTGCTCGACGCCGATCTGGTTACGGGCCATCACAGCGGGCGACATGAATGCCTCCAGCGGGCGGTTGCTCGCCACCGCGTAATACGCAGGCACACCCTCGAACACCATCCCGGCCTGGTTGACCCAGATCCCGGCGATGCGGTCCTTGCGCCGCACGACCACACGCTCGTCCGGGCCGCGCACCACCAGGGCGACATCGCCCTCGCCGCCGGTAGCGCCAAACAGCACAACCTGGGAGCCGGTGAAGCCAGTCGAAATCGCCACCCGGTGGCTGGACAGATCCGCCACCAGCTCTTGGCCGCGGGCCGCCGGGGTTGCGGCCAGCACCAGGGCCGTCACGGCCAACGCGCGGAACGCCCTTCCCGTCACAACACCGCCCCCCCGGCAATCGAATAGAGGTCGTCGGGCGTGACCACCAGGTCAAAGAGGAGCTTGCCGCAAACCGCCAGCACCAACAGGGCCAGCAGCCCGCGCAGGTGCTCGCCCGGCAGCCTGACCCCGGTCCGGACGCCGAACTGGGCCCCGATCACCCCCCCGGTCAACAGCAGGAGCGCCAGCAGCACGTCGACGGTTTGATTGTTGACCGCCTGGAGGAAGGTCACGTTCGCGGTCACAAAGATAATCTGAAACAGCGACGTGCCCGCCACCATCGCGGTCGGCATGCCCAGGAGGTAGATCATCGCCGGCACCATGATGAAGCCGCCGCCCACCCCCATGATCGCCGCCAGTATGCCAACCAGGAAGCCGACCGCGAGCGGCAGGAGCGCGCTGACGTAGAGCCGCGACTTGTGAAAACGCATCTTCAACGGCAGGGCGCGCACCCAATTCGGTTGGCGAAACCGGCGGCGCGGCCCGGCCCGGCCCCGGCGCCTGAGGATGGCGCGCACGCTCTCGGTCAGCATGAGCCCCCCAATGACGGCGAGAAAGACCACGAAACAGAGCGATATAACCAGCTCGATCTGGCCGAGACCACGCAACAACGCGAACAGCCAGACCCCGAAGGTCGAACCCACCACGCCGCCCAACAGCAGCACGAACCCCATCTTGAAATCCACGCTGCGCCGGCGCCAGTGGGCGAGCGCCCCCGAGACCGAAGCGGCGACCAACTGATTCGCCTCGGTGCCCACCGCCACCGGCGGCGGTATGCCGATGAAGATCAACAGCGGGGTCATGAGAAACCCGCCGCCCACGCCGAACAAACCGGACAGGAAACCGATCGCACTCCCCAGGCCGAGCACCAGGATCGCGTCCACGGAGACCTCGGCGATAGGAAGGTAGATCTGCATCACTCCAGGCGTAAATCCGGCGCTATAGCGGGGCTCGGGGCTCGGGCGGATCCCAATCTCAAGCGGCGCCCGGCAATGGGCGGGAAACGAAGCGATCGAGCGGGCTTAACTTACTGCGGCAGGTCCGGACCGCAAAGCGATTTCAAGAGCTTAACGCCATCCTGACGCGGTTTTGTTCCATCGCGCCTGGGGGCAAACCCCGCGGGCGGGGATATGCCGGATGAAGCGCCCTCGCTCGCCCATGCCTTGAGACCGGGGCGCCCGCCGGCGGCGCGGCCTGGTTGACGGTGAAGTCTTAACCCTTCAGGGCCTCAACAACCCGACGATGCCGTGGATTTCTCCCAGATTGGCCTCGGCGATCGCGCTGGCACGGGCGCGGCCATCCCTCAGCACGCTGTCGACATAGCCCGGATCGGCCAGCAACCGCCTCATCTCGGCGCCGATACGGCCCAGCGTCGAAACCGTGAGTTCGGCAAGCGCCTCCTTGAAGGTAGAGAACTGCGCGCCGTCGAAGCGCCGACAGGCTTCTTCCTTGCTGGTGTCGGCGAGCGCCGCGTAAATGCCGATGAGGTTGTCGGCCTCGGGCCGGCCCCTAAGGCCTTCCGGCGAACCCGGCAACGGCTCCGGATCGGTCTTGGCCCTGCGGATCTTGCGCGCGATGGCGGTGGCGTCGTCGGTGAGGTTGATGCGCGAGTAGTCGGAAGGGTCCGACTTGCTCATCTTCCGGGTGCCGTCGCGCAGGCTCATCACCCGCGTCGCCTCGCCCAGGATCAGTGGCTCGACCAGCGGGAAATACGCCACACCGAAGTCGTGGTTGAACTTCTGGGCGATGTCCCGGCACAGCTCGAGATGCTGCTTCTGGTCCTCGCCGACCGGCACATGAGTCGCCTTGTAAAGCAGGATGTCGGCCGCCATCAGGTCGGGATAGACATACAAGCCTACGGAGGCGTTCTCACGTTTCTTGCCGGCTTTTTCCTTGAACTGCGTCATGCGGCTCAGCCAGCCGAGCCGAGCTACACAGTGGAAGATCCAGGCTAACTCCGCATGGGCCGGAACCTGACTCTGGTTGAAGATGATCTGCGCTTTCGGATCGATGCCGGCGGCCAGGAACGCGGCCGTCACCGTCCGCGTGTTGGAGCGCAGCTCGGCCGGGTCCTGCCACATGGTGATGGCATGAAGATCGACCACGCAGTAGATGCACTCGTATTCCTCCTGCAACCGCACGAAGTTGCGGATCGCGCCGAGGTAATTGCCGAGATGCAGGTTGCCGCTGGGCTGAACGCCCGAAAAGACGCGGTTCATGCCATCAGACTCCGGGCTCTGGATCGCGCGGCGGAGTTATGGCCGCTTGCCCCAGGCCGGTCAAGACTCGGCGCCCGAGGGCCCGCGGTTCAAGCCGCCTCCTTGCGCATCATGCGCCGCAAGTCGTCGATGTGCGCCGCCCCGGTAATCAAGGCAAGACCGGAAAAGCTTGCCAGACCACCCACGATCAGGGCGGCCAGGGCGGCGACCTTGAGCGGAAGGGACCCCTCCAGCGGACCCGAGAGCGCCCCGGCGCCGAGCACCAGGATCGCGGCCATCCCGGCCGCGGCAACCACCATGCGCGGCAGCCGCCGCTTGAGGCGGCGGTCGAACGCGAGGAAGCCGCGCCGGCGCAGGATCAGCACCAGCAAGCCAGCGTTGAGCCAGGCGGCGAGCGCGGTGGCCAGGGCGATGCCCACATGGGCGAGCGGACCGATCAAGAGCAGGCTGAGGGCGGTGTTGGCGGCCACCGAGATGGCCGCGATCTTGAGCGGCGTGACCATGTCCTCGCGGGCGAAAAAGCCGGGGGTGAGCACCTTGACCAGAACGTAAGCCGGCAGACCCAAGGCGAAGGCCGCCAGGGTCGCGCCGGTGGTCAGGGAGTCGAAGGAGCCGAACGCGTCCCGCTCGAACAGCACGGTGACGATCGTGACCGGTATCGCGATCAGCGCCGCCGCCGCCGGCAGGGTCAGCAGCAGGGAGATCTCCAGCGCCCGGTTCTGGCTGTCCATGGCCGCCTCGGCCTGGCCGGCCCTGAGCTGACGCGACACCAGAGGAAGCAGCACCACACCGACGGCCACGCCGACGACGCCCAGGGGCAGCTGGTTCACCCTGTCGGCATAGTAGAGATAGGACACCGCCCCGGTCGGCAGAAACGAGGCGATCACCGTACCGATCAACAGGTTGACCTGGTACACGCCGGCGGCGGCCGCGCCCGGCACCATCAGCGTGAGCAGCCGGCGCATCTCCGGCGTCAGGCGCGGCCGCGGCAGGCGCAAGCGCACGCCGGCGCGATGGCAGGCGAACATCAGCCACAGGAATTGACCGGCGCCGGCCGCGGCGACGCCCCAGGCAAGCGCATGGCCCGGCGTCTCGGTGAACCCGGCGAAGCCGACGAGGGCCGCGATCAAGACCAGGTTCAACAGGATCGGCGCCGCGGCGGGCGCGGCGAACCGGTAAAGCGCATTCAAAACGCCGCCCAAAAGCGCCACCAGGGCCATGAACAACAGGTAGGGAAAGGTCAGCCGGGTGAACTGGACCGCGAGATCGAACTTGAAGGGCTCGTCGGCGAAGCCAGGCGCGATGGCGTACATCAGCCACGGCATGGCGATCTCGGCCAACACCAGGAACGCCAGCAACACGGGCAAGAGCAGCGCCAGCGTTTGCTCGGCGAAGGTCCGCGCCGCGGCTTCTCCCTCCTTCTCGAGCCGCTTGGCGAACAGCGGCACGAAGGCCGCCGTGAACGCGCCCTCGGCGACCAGCCGGCGGAACATGTTGGGAAACCTGAAGGCGACGAAGAAGGCGTCCGCGACCGGTCCGGCGCCCATGAGGGCGGCGATCAGGATGTCGCGGACGAAGCCGAGCACCCGACTCGCCATGGTATAGCCGCCGACCGTGGCGGAGTAACGCAACAGCGCCATGGCGCAAGGTGTAGAGGATTTGCCGGGGCTAGGGAAGCGACCGCGGCCCGGACACAGCTACTGCGCCGCCCGGACGGACCCGGCTACCTGCCCTGGCTGGCCGTCAAGCTGCTGCACTATCTCACCTCAGCCATCTGGCACTCGCCCATGACGGTCGGACCCAGCGGCCGGTACAACCCGATCAGCGAAGTCCCCGGCGACTGCCTGCTCATGTTCGCCATCGTCGCCATCATGTCCGCCGGCTACTACCTCGCCGCCCGCCGGGCGCGCGGCTGGTGGATTTGGCCGCTCTGGATACTGCTCGGCGTCCTGCCGGTTCTGCCGGTTATGGCCACGCCGCACACCGGCTACATGCTCGGAGTGGGTTACGCGATCGCGATGGTGCTCGGCATCAGTACGACGGACATGCCGTCACCAGAGACCCGGTAGGAGATCGTCGCGCCTGATGGCAGGCGGGTGTAGCGGACCTCGAAGCTGGGTTCAGCCGTCACTAGGCACGCACCTCGTACAGCGTCACCGGCTCGTCAAACCCCTTGAGCGTGGTCTCGCCCACCGATGTGAACTGGAAGCCGTTGCCCCTACAGCTCCCGCACGACGTTCGAGCACAACTCGTTCCCCGGCTCCCCCCAGCC
>JACZXZ010000035.1 GCA_022571365.1 Pseudomonadota bacterium
CTACGCCAGTCCTCTGCGCTCGGATGAGTTTGAATATCGCGTGTTGGACTTCTTCTCCGGCGAGATGCGGACCATCGACAAAAAGATCTCCTACGACATCCGGTCTGGCGGGAAGCACAAGCGCTTGCTCGAATGGAACCTCAATCTGGCCGATGGCGGCAGGCTCGAAAACGAGAGCAGCGGCCGGTTTGGAAGCTGCACGGTCACCTATGACCTCCATTTCGTCAAACGCAACAGGAACGGGGAGGTCGTCGCCGACAAGATGCTGCTCTATCTCTACGACCGGCCCGTTCGCGTCGGAATCGTTCCCTATTGCGAGATCAGTGGCGATCGGGCCCATTTCCACCAGAACTGGCAGCAGATCGAGCCCGCATTCGCGCCGCTCAAGGACGGGACCTTCCTGGCTTACGACACACGAGGGCCTTTCATCGTCCGCTTCGATCCGGATCTGAACGCGCCCTTCATCGACAACAAGCGGCTGTTTCTGCTCGACCGGGCGGTGGTGATGGACCTGGTCGATGAGGCCTTCGCCCGCGACGGACCCAGCCTTCAGAACATCGACGACGTGATTTACGACTATCTCATCAAGCTTAGGAAGGAGACGACAAATGCCCCCACCCCCGCACCCTGAAAGACCGGCTCCACGCCCGGACGGACGGCCCGGGCATGCGCCGCGCGCCTGGGCCTCCTCCAACCGGCCACGGACGCCCCTCCGGGGCCTACAACACCACCGTCTCGAACGGTGCCTCGCCCGGCCGTCCGGCGGCGAACCGCCAGATCGGCTTCACCCCCACCGGCTCGACGGACGGCAGGGCGATGAGGGCGCTCGAGCTGGTGCCGAAGCCGCGCTCGGTCACGATGGCCATGGCGCCCTCCTCGTCCGCATCCGCCTCACAGCCACGGCTCGCCAGCAACCCCTCCCAGTGAGACCAGTCGCCGGCGGCCGGCTCGGGCGGCGGCGCCGCCTCGAAGCGCGGCAGGTAGGCCCGGATGCGCGGGCTGGCCCTGTCGTTCCGGTCGTAGGCGGTGATCATCGACAGCCCCGCCGGCAGCTCCATGACCTCGACCCGTCCGGACCCGCCGTCCCCCCGGTGGCGCAGCCAGTAGGCATCTCGGTTGTCGGCGACGACCATGTTGAACGGCCGGTAGCTTCCCGGCTCCAGCTCGGCGAGCGCGGCCGCCGCGGCGGCGGCGTCGCCGTGATCGAGCGCCTCCAGCACCAGCTCGCCGCGGCTCCGTTTCCCCGGCGCGGGACCCAGCGCGCCCTTGCGGTTCATCACGCCGGCGACGACCCTCTCGTCGTTGAGACCAAGCCAGCTGCCGCCCGCGAGCCGGTCGAGCCCGGCGACCACATTGCCGCGGTCGGGCCAGTGGCGGCCCGGCGGCAGCCACGGCCGGTCCATCATCTCGTCGCGGTTGGCGGCCAGGATAAGCGGCCAGCGGTGGCCGGGACGGCGCAAGATCACCAGTGTGCACATAAGCTCCCGATACCCATATTATGCATCAAAGGCTATTTAAGAATCCGGACCAGGGCGCACCTCTTCCCGAGGTGCCCGCCTTGGCAAAGCCGATCGGAGGAAGGGCGAGGCCATGACAACCTTTGACAAGCGCAAGGACGCGGCGGAAGCCAAGTTCAGCCGGGACCAGGAGCTGGCCTTCAAATACAACGCCCGGTGCAAGAAGCTTTTAGGCCTGTGGGCGGCGGAGCAGATAGGCCTCGCCGGGGCGGAGGCCGAGGCCTACGCCAAGGAGCTGGCGCTGGCGGGCTTCAACAAGCCGGGCGACGAAGGCGTGGTGCACAAGGTCCGGGAGGATCTCGCGGCCAAGGGCATCGAGACCTCCGAGCACAGCATCCGCAAGGAGCTGGAGCGCCTGCTGCCGATCGCCCGCGAGCAAATCCTGACCCAAATCAAGCCCGAGGCCGACGAGTCCTAGCCCCGGAAAGACTCTAGGGACCCCCGCCGCCGCCAGCGTCCTCCGACCCGGCGCCCCGATTCCCCGAGGCATGGCGGCAAGGGCGGCGGCGCCCGGCTATCCCCGAAGAGACCCATGGCGAACAACGCGGCGCCCATTCAGCGCACTCCGCGCCGCCGGCTTTGTGCCTTCCGTGGTCGATTCCGCCCGCCGGTCACATCGCCGACATCGCCGAGCGAGCCCCGTGTCCCCTCGATCCCCTTCCGGCCCGCGAGCCCCGTGATAATGCCGCGCAGGGCGGCCACCTCCTGTTCCGTGAGGCCCGCGCGCTGGAAGATGTTGCGGATGTTGCGCACCATGGTCGGTCGCTTTTCGGCGACATGCAAGAAACCGCAGGCGTCGAGCTCGGCCTCCAGATGCTCGAACAGCCCCACGAGCTCGGCCTTGGTCGCTGGCCGGGAGCGGCCGGCGCCGGAGGCTACCTCCGGGGTGCCGCCGCCCGCCTGGAACCATTCGTAGGAGACCAGCAGCACCGCGTGGGCCAGATTCAACGACGCAAAGGCCGGACTCAAGGGCACCATGATGAGGGCCTCGGCCAACACCACGTCGTCGTTGTTGAGGCCCGCCCGCTCGGGCCCGAACAGCACGCCGGCCTGCTCGCCCCGGGCGAACCATCGGCGCATGTGCCTGGCCGCCCGTCGCGGCGTGACGATGGGCTTGATCATGTCGCGGGGCCTGGCCGTC
The DNA here is from genome assembly GCA_022571365.1 of Pseudomonadota bacterium. Taxonomy (GTDB): domain Bacteria; phylum Pseudomonadota; class Alphaproteobacteria; genus JACZXZ01. The sequence continues at coordinate 2,659 of JACZXZ010000035.1, forward strand.
GCCGCGTAGACATGGCGGAGATCGGCGATCGCCGCGGACGTCGAATCGTAAAGCCGCGCGCGCTCGAGCACCGCCTCCGCCCCCGCGGCGGCGGCAATAGCCTTGTCGTTGGGCCAGCGCTCACGCGGCCTGACCAGCCTCAAGTCGGTGAGCCCGCAGTTGAGCATGGCCCGCGCCGCGGCGCCGATGTTGTCCGCGAGCTGGGGCTCGACCAGGATCATCGCCGGACCGCCCCCTTCGGCCACCGTCCGAGGCGGCTGCCTGCTCGAATCGGTCCCGGCCATCACGCCTTCGCGCCGGCGCGGAACAGCTTGTAGGTGATGCTGTCGTGGAGCGCGTTGTAGGAGGCGTTGATCACGTTGGTCGACACCCCGACGGTCGACCACCTGGCACCCCGGCCGTCGACGCTTTCGATCATGACCCGGGTCATCGCCTTGGTGCCTTCGTCCGGGGTCAGGATGCGCACCTTGTAGTCCACCAGCCGCACATCGGCGAGCTGGGGAAAGGCCGGCGCGAGCGCCTTTCTGAGCGCGTTGTCGAGCGCGTTCACCGGGCCGTTGCCCTCGGCAACCGTCGTGACCTTACCGCCGGCGACCTCGATCTTGATGGTCGCCTCGGACAGGGTCACGAGCGCGCCCTTGGCGTTCCAGCGGCGCTCGTCGATGACCCGGAAGCTGATGAGCTTGAAGTACTCCGGCACCCCATCCAGCGCCCGCCGCGCCAAGAGCTCGAAGCTGGCCTCCGCCCCGTCATAGGCATAGCCGTCGTGCTCGCGCGCCTTCACCAGCTCCACCAGCTCGCCCAGTTTGGGGTCGTCGGCGTCGACCTCGAGGCCGATCTCGCGGAACCGGGCCAGGATGCTGGCCCGCCCGGCCTGGTCGGAGACCACCACGTGGCGCCGGTTGCCGACCAGCGCCGGATCGAGGTGCTCGTAAGAGCGCGGGTCCTTTTCCACCGCCGAGACGTGGAGCCCGCCCTTGTGCGCGAAGGCAGACTCGCCGACATAGGGCGCGTTGCGCGCCGGAGCCCGATTGAGCCGCTCGTCGACCAGGCGCGAGAGGTGGGTGAGCCGTCTCAGGTCCTCGGCCGTGATTGAGGTCTCGAACCCCATCTTCAGCACCACAGTGGGGATGAGCGAGACCAGATTGGCGTTGCCGCAGCGCTCGCCCAGGCCGTTCAACGAGCCCTGGATCTGGCGCGCCCCGGTCCTTATCGCCGCCAGCGAGTTGGCGGCGGCGTTGTCAGTGTCGTTGTGGCAGTGAATGCCGATATGGCTCCCGGGAATCATTTTCACGACCTCCCCCACGATGCCTTCGACCTCGTGGGGAAGCGTGCCGCCATTGGTGTCGCACAAGACGATCCAGCGCGCCCCCGCCTCATGGGCGGCCTTGATACAATCGAGGGCGTAAGCCCGGTTGGCCTTGTACCCGTCGAAGAAATGCTCGGCGTCGAACAGCACTTCCGCCACCCGCCCGGACACCATCGCCACGCTGTCGGCGATCATGTCGATGTTCTCGGCCCGCTCGATGCCGAGCGCCACGTCGACATGGAAATCCCAGGTCTTGCCCACCAGGCACACGGCCTGGGCCGGGGTAGCAACCAAGGCCTGGAGGCCCGGGTCGTTGGCGGCGCTGCGCCCCGGCCGGCGGGTCATGCCGAAGGCGGTCAGTCGGGCCCGGCTGAGCTTCGGCGGATCGGCGAAAAAGGCGTCGTCGGTGGGGTTGGCGCCGGGCCAGCCGCCCTCGATGTAGTCGATGCCGAGCCGGTCGAGCTCGGCGGCGATGGCCACCTTGTCGGCGGCGGTGAAGTCGACGCCCTGGGTCTGGGCGCCGTCCCGGAGCGTGGTGTCGTAGAAATAGACGCGGTTGTCGGTCATCCGGCCCGCCTCCAGTCGGTCGTCCCGTCCGGCCTGTCTTCGAGAATGATTTTGTACTTGATACGAAGATCATGGCGGATTTGGTCGGCCTTGACAAAGTCCCCATCAGCCCGAGCGGTGCTGCGCGCCGTGACCATCTCCGCGATCTCGGCCTCGTCGATGGCCGCGCCGGTCGCCGGCCCCTTGAACCAGGCCTCCGGATCCTGGCCGAGCAAGCCGAGCACCTCCCCGCCGGCCAGGAGCGCGCCTTTGAGCCGCGCCTTGTCCCGCCGGCGCCGGGCCTTGTTCAGGTCCACCGCCAGCTCGTGCAAACGGGAGATGGCGAGCGGCGTGTTCAGGTCCTCGTCGAGCGCCGTCATAAACCGCTCCGGCACTTGCCCCGCAGGTTCCACATCGACGCCAGCAGCCTGTCTGAGCGCCGTGTAGAGGCGATCAAGGTCATGCCGTGCCTGGCGTAGCCCCTCGAGGGTGAAATCGAGAGGCTGGCGATACTGGGTTTTCAACATATAGAAGCGGATCGCCTCGCCGGGATGCGCCTCCAGGAGCTCGTGCGCCGTGTAGTAGTTGCCAAGCGATTTCGCCATCTTCTCGCCCTCAACGGTGAGATAGCCATTATGCACCCAGTAGCGCACGAACTCAGCCCCGTCGTGGGCCGAGACGGATTGGGCCATCTCGTTCTCGTGGTGGGGAAAGATCAGGTCCTGGCCGCCGCCGTGGATGTCGAACGGCAGCCCCAGATGCGCCTCGCTCATCGCCGAACACTCGAGGTGCCAGCCCGGCCGCCCGCGGCCCCAGGGGCTGTCCCAGCCCGGCTGATCGTCAGCGCTCGGCTTCCACAGCACGAAATCGGCCGGGTCCTTCTTGTAAGGCGCGACCTCGACCCGGGCGCCCGCGATCATCTCCTCGCGGTTGCGGTTCGACAGCCGCCCGTAGTCCGGCATCGAGGAGACGCTGAACAGGACGTGGCCTTCGGCCACATAGGCGTGGCCTTTAGCGACCAGCGTCTCGATCATGGCGATCATCTGGTCGATGTGCTCGCTGGCCTTGGGCTCGGCGTCGGGCTCGAGCATGCCCAGCGCCGCCATGTCGTCGTGGAACACCCGGGTGAAACGCCTCGTCAGCTGATCGATCGGCTCGCCGGCCTCCTTGGCGGCGTTGATGATCTTGTCGTCGATGTCGGTGATGTTGCGGACGTAGGTGACGCGGCCGTAGTGGCGCTTGAGGATTCGGTACAGCACGTCGAAGATGACCACCGAGCGGGCGTTGCCGAGATGGGCGAAGTCGTAGACCGTGGGCCCGCACACATACATGCGCACATGGTCCGGATCGATGGGCTCGAACCGCTCCTTCTTGCGGTTGAGCGTGTTGTAGAGAACAAGCGCCACGGTCTCTTAACAGGCCCCCGAATCAGTCTCGCCCAAAGCCTACGCCGTCTTGCCCGCGAGCCGGGCCACCGCCCGCTCGCGACCGATAATCGGTAGCAAATACTTCAGCTCAGGTCCATGCTCGCGCCCGGTGAGCGCCAGGCGGAGCGGCCGGATGAGCGCCCTGCCCTTCCGTCCCGTCGCGGCTTCGAGCGCGCCGGCCCACGCGCCGAAGGTGGCTTCGTCCCACGGCGCCTCGGGCAGAAGCTCCGCCGCCTCCCGGGCGAAGCCCGAGTCCTCGATCACCGGCGCGACCGGGCCGCGGCAGACCTGGGACCATTCGCGCGCGTCCTCAAGGCGCCCCAGGTTGGGCCGCACCGCGAGCCAGAACCGCTCGTCGATGCCGTCGAGGCCCATTTCTTCAAGGCGGCCTAGGGCGGCGTCATAGGGCATCATGTGCAGGAGCCTGGCGTTCAAGTGTTGGAGCTCCGCCGGGTCGAACCCGGGCGTGGCGCGGCTGAACCTCGCCAGATCGAAACCCGCCTTGAGCTCGTCCAGGCTCAAGCGCGGCTCGACCGGGTCCGCCGTGCCCAGGCGCGCGAGCAGGCTGTTGACCGCCATGGGCTCGATCCCGTCCCCGCGCAGCGCCTCGAGGCCAAGGCTCGCGAGGCGCTTCGACAGGCCCGCGCCGCCGGCGCCGGTCAGCAAGGGCAAATGAGCGAAGGCGGGCGGCGCGCCGCCCAAGGCCCCGAAGAGTTGGACCTGCACGGCCGTGTTGGCGACGTGGTCCTCGCCACGGATGACGTGGGTGATGTCGAGCTCCATATCGTCGACCACGGAGGAGAGCCCGTAAAGCGGTCTGCCGTCGGCCCGCACCAGCACCGGGTCGCTCAAGTTCGCACCGTCGAAGCGAACCGGCCCGCGCACCAGGTCGTCCCAGGCGATCTCCCCGGGCTCGAGCAGAAAGCGCCAGTGGGGTCTCAGCCCCTCGGTCTCCAGTCTTTTCCTCGCATCCTCCTTGAGCTCGCGCGCGGCACGGTCGTAGATCGGCGGCCGGCCGCCGGCGAGCTGGCGCTGGCGTTTGATCTCGAGCTCCTCGGCCGTCTCGTAGCACGGATAGAGGCGGCCCGAGGCCCTGAGCCGGTCCGCCGCGGCCCGGTAGCGGTCGAGGCGCTCCGACTGCTTGACCAGATCGTCCCAGCCAAGCCCGAGCCAGGCAAGGTCCTCCTCGATGGCGGCGGCGTAGGCGTCCGTCGAGCGCTCCCGGTCGGTGTCGTCGAGGCGCAGGATGAAGCGGCCGCCGCGGCCCCGCGCGAACAGCCAGTTTATGAGCGCCACGCGCGCGTTGCCGACATGCAGCCGGCCCGTCGGGCTCGGCGCGAAGCGGACCGCGACGCTCATGACCCGCTCTTTCTCACGCGGAGCCCTTGAAGCGATTGGTGATCGGATAGCGGCGATCGCGGCCGAACGAGCGGCGCGTGATCTTGACCCCCGGCGGCGCCTGGCGGCGCTTGTACTCGGCCCGCTCGACCATGCCCCAGACCTCCTCAACCACCTTGGGGTCGTGGCCGCGCGCCGCGATCTCGTCGAGCCCCATCTCATGCTCGATGAGACAGCCCAGGATGTCGTCGAGGATCTCATAGGGCGGCAGGCTGTCCTGGTCGCGCTGGTTGGGCTTGAGCTCGGCCGAGGGGGGCTTGGTGATCACGCGCTCCGGGGTCACCCGCCCCGAGGGCCCAAGCGCGCCTTCGGGCAGCGTCTGGTTGCGCCACCGGGCGAGCGCGAACACCATGGTCTTGTACACGTCCTTCAGCACCGAATAGCCGCCGCACATGTCGCCGTAGAGGGTGGCGTAGCCGACCGACATCTCCGACTTGTTGCCGGTCGACAGCACCATGGAGCCGAGCTTGTTGGAGAGCGCCATGAGCGTGATCCCGCGGGCGCGCGCCTGGATGTTCTCCTCGGCGACGCCGGGCGCCAGGCCCTCGAAAGCCTCGGCCAGCATGGCCTCCAAGGCCCGCATCGCCGGCTCGATGGAGATGGTGTCGATCCTGACCCCCAGGAGTCTCGCGACCTCGGCGGCGTCGGCCAGGCTCTCGGGCGCGGTGTAGGGCGAGGGCATCACGACGCAGCGGGTCCCTTGAGCGCCCAAGGCGTCGACCGCCACGGCGGCGCTCAGGGCCGAGTCGATGCCCCCTGAAAGGCCCAGGATCACGCCGGGAAAGCCGTTCTTGGCCACATAGTCCCTGAGACCCAGCATGAGCGCCTGGTAGATGGCCTCGTGGCCCTCGGGCGGCCTCGCCACCTCCCCCTTGCCGCAGCGCCAACCCCCGTCCTCGCGGCGCCGCCAGCTTGTGGGCAACACCTGCTCCCGCCAGGCCCGGGCCCGGGCCCGCAGGCCGCGATCGCCGCCGAGCGCGAACGACGCCCCGTCGAACACCAGCTCGTCCTGCCCGCCGACCTGGTTGACGTATATGAGCGGCAGGCCCGACTCGCGAACCCGCGCCACGGAAAGGTCGAGGCGCTCGTCGAGCTTGTCGCTTTCATAGGGCGAGCCGTTGATGACGATCAGTATCTCGGCGCCCGATTCCTCCAGGCATTCGGTGACCTCCGGCGTCCACATGTCCTCGCACACCATGATCCCGAGGCGCACGTCCCGGAAGCTGACCGGCCCCGGCAGCGGGCCGGCGGCGAACACCCGCTTTTCGTCGAAGACGCCGTAGTTGGGCAGGTGGCGCTTGAGCCGGACCGCCGCGATTTTGCCGCCGTCCAGGAGCAGCGCGGCGTTATAGAGCGCCCCGTCCTTCCGCCACGGCGCACCGATGATGACCGCCGGGCCGCCATCCGCCGTCTCGCCCGCGTATTCGGCGACCGCTCGCTCGATCGCCTCCTGGAAGACGGGTTTGAGGACCAGGTCCTCGGGCGGGTAGCCGGAGACGACCAGCTCCGGAAACACCACGAGGTCAGCGTCCCCGGCCTCGGCGCGGGCTTCGCGGACGCGCGCGATGTTGCCGGCGATGTCGCCGACGGTGGGGTTGACCTGGGCCAGCGCAATGGCGAGACGGTCGGTCATGGCGGCGGATTTAACGCGGCGCTTCGGCGGATTCTCAATATGTTCCAGACGCTTCGGAACGTAGGCGGCGCACCCGGACCTGTCAACGGAGCCGTGGCGCCAGGCACCGGAGACCGGCGCCTTGGGCCGTGCCGGGTCCGGGAGCGAGGTGAATCGGCATGGCGTGAATCCTCGAGGCACCGGGACTCAGAGCGCTGCGCCCCGGGGCTGGAATTTCAGGCCCGCGGCATGGCACCCGCCTCGCGACGGCTTGTATGGCCCCGCCTTCCCCGGCCTGTTACGAACGGTTCTTCTTGAGCAGGAACTCGCGCCCCACCTTGACGCAAGTTTCGCCGTCGTAGGCGACGATGTCAGCGGTGGCATAGGTCTCGGCCCAGTTCTCGGGCAGAAAGGAGCCGGTGCCGACCACGTCGATGGGTGCCTTCGCCAGCGCCATCATCCGGCACTTGGCCGGGTCGAAACCCGAGGAAGCGACGATTTGAGCGCCGGTGAAGTCCTCCCGGTCGAGGGCTTCGCGCAGATGCCAGATGGCCGCGGCCGAGACGCCGCTGCCGACCAGATACCCGAGCTCGATCTCGCTCCGGTAGCCGCGGACGGCCTCCGGCGCGTGGCGTTCGAGCACGGCATAGGAAGCGGGCGAGTCGAGCCCTTCAACAAACTGGCTGCCGGGAGTATCGAGCCGCACCCCGATTTTGCCTTCGGCCGCGAGCTCGGGAAACCGGCGACAAACGGCAAGGGAGTCGGTGACCTCCCGGCCGAAATAGTCGACCAGCACGATCAGCATCTGGTCGGGATAGGTCTCGTGGAACATCTCGGCCGCGCGCACGGTCGAGCCGGCATAGCCGATCAGCGCGTGGGGCATGGTCCCGCGGCCGCCGTCCAGGCCGAAGTAATGGGCGGTGGCGTCGGTGGCGTTGCCAATGAAGCCGACGACGTCCGCCGCGCGCTTCGCCGCCTCGGAGCCGACGGCGGCGGCGTAGGCCATCATCTCGGCCATCTCGGTGCCGGCGCAATGACGGGCGTCCATGGCCAGGAACGCGACCTTGGGCAGGTCGAGGCACATCTGGTAGGCGTTGTAGGCGGCAACACAAGGCGGGCCCAGCTTCTGAAGATAAATGGTCTCCAGATCGACCAGGTGATAAAGCGACCCGGTGATGTAGGCCAGCGGCGCGCCGGCCCCGACCCAGTCGCCCTCCTTGTAGTTCAGCTCGATCTCGAAGGCGGTCTGCCGGCCGGCCGCGACTTCATTCAGCCAGTCGACCATGATCCGCGGCGTGAAAATCACCGGCCGGCGCATGAACACGGCATAGGTCACGGTCTTGTCGCCGAAGCGCCGGACCATCTCCTTGGTCCGGTTGAAGTAGCTGTCGGTCCAACGGATTATGCTGTCGATGTCTGGATGCATGGGGCCCGACAGGCCTTCGCACAGCCCCCGGCCAGGGGGTTCAAGAGGCGGCGGCGACGCGCTTCATGCCCCCGGCGCGCACGTCCTCGAGCAGCTCGGCGACAAGAAACGCGAGCTCCAGGGCTTGGCTCGCATTGAGCCGCGGGTCGCAATGGGTGTGGTAGCGGTCGGCCAGGACATGTTCGGTGATCTCCTGGGCGCCGCCGATGCATTCGGTGACGTCCTGGCCGGTGAGCTCCAAATGAACGCCGCCGACGTGGGTCCCCTCGGCCTGGTGCACGGCGAAGAAGCCCTTGACCTCGCTCAAGATCCGGTCGAAGGCCCGGGTCTTGTACCCGGTCTTTGACTTGATGGTGTTGCCGTGCATGGGGTCTGATGCCCACACCACGCTGCGGCCCTCGCGTTTGACGGCGCGCACCAGCGGCGGCAGCTTGACCTCGACCTTGTCGGCACCCATGCGCGCGATGACGGTGAGCCGGCCAGGCTCGTCCCCGGGGTTCAGAATATCGATGAGTCTTATGAGCTCGTCCGGCTCCAGGCTCGGCCCCGCCTTGAGGCCGAGCGGATTCTTGACGCCGCGGAGGAATTCGACATGGGCGCCGTCCAGCTGGCGCGTGCGGTCGCCGAGCCACAGCATGTGGGCGGCGCAGTCGTACCAGTCGCCGGTGGTGCTGTCGATGCGGGTCAGCGCCTGCTCGTAGGGCAGCAGCAACGCCTCGTGGCAGGTGAAGAAGTCGGCCTCGCGCAGCTGGGGGACGGCCTCGACGGTGAGGCCGCAGGCCTCCATGAAGGCCAGCGCTTCGGTAATCCGGTCGGCCAGATGCTCATAGCGCTCGCCCTCGGGACTGCCGGCGACGAAGCTCAGATTCCAGCGATGGACTTGGTGCAGGTTGGCATAGCCGCCCTGGGCGAGGGCGCGCAACAGGTTAAGCGTCGCCGCCGACTGGTTGTAAGCCTTGATGATGCGCTCGGGGTCGGGCCGGCGCGCCTGCTCGTCGAACTCGATGCCATTGATGATGTCGCCCCGGTAGCTCGGCAACTCCACCCCGTCCCGCACCTCGGTCGGGGATGAGCGCGGCTTGGCGAACTGGCCGGCCATGCGCGCGACCTTGACCACCGGGCAGGCCGCCCCGTACATCAGCACCACGGTCATCTGCAGGAGCACCTTGAAGGTGTCGCGGATGTTGTCGGGGTGGAACTCGGCAAAGCTCTCGGCGCAGTCGCCGCCCTGCAAGAGAAACGCCTTGCCCTCGGCGACGCTGGCGAGGTGCGCCTTGAGGCGCCGCGCCTCGCCGGCGAAAACCAGCGGCGGATAGGCCTTGAGCCGCTCCTCGACGGCGGCAAGCGCCGCCGGATCGGGATAGTCCGGCACCTGCTGGATCGGCTTGTCGCGCCAACTCTCGGGCGCCCATTTCCTGGCCATGACACTCCTCACGGCACAACGTTGCGGCGAAACGCTAGCCTATACGCCGGAACTCAGAAATTTTCCACAAAAAGCGATCAGAGCGGCGGGACCCGGATCAAAGCTTCTCCACCCGTTATCGCCGTCATGGTACCATGAGGGCTGTATCGCGGGCCGGGGGATCAGCGTTTGGGCCAAACACGACTTGTCCTCCGCGTGCATGCCATCCGGCGCATGTTCCAGCGGAAAATCAGTGTCGCAGATGTGCGCCACGTACTCGAGACAGGAGAAGTCATCGAATCCTATCCCGAAGACGCACCCTATCCCAGCCGGCTATTGTTGGGCTGGAGCGGGACTCGCCCTCTGCATGTGGTGGTGGCTGACAACGTGGAAACTGGCGAATCTATTGTTATTACCGTATACGAGCCCGACCCAGCCTCGTGGGGACGGGACTTTCGGCGGAGAAAATAGCAATGAGGAGAAAATAGCCATGAAATGTGCGATTTGCCGGAAAGGTGAGTTGAGGCCCGGCAAAGCAACCGTAATGCTGGAACGGGAAGGGTTGACGCTGGTCGTAAAGGGTGTTCCCGCGCGCGTTTGCGAAAATTGTGGCGAAGAATACGTCGACGAGGCCGAGACAAGCCGCCTCCTGGCATCTGCGGAAGAGGCGGTCCGGGCAGGCGTGAAAGTCGACGTGCGGGACTACGTCGCAGCGTAAGGGTTGGTATAGCCCCCCCCGGCGCGGAACATCGCCGTTTTCGAGCGAACGTGAGCAAGCGGAGAAGAGCTTCAGAAGCACAAATGGCGGGCCGCCCGTGATGGGGTAAACCCTACTCCGCCGCCTCGGCCGCGGGCTCCGGCGCCTTCTCGCGCAGGCTGACGAACTCCTCGGCTGCGGTCGGGTGAATGCCGATGGTGGCGTCGAACTGGGCCTTGGTGGCGCCGGCCTTCATCGCCACCGCGAAGCCCTGGATGATTTCTCCGGCCCCGGGCCCAACCATGTGGATGCCGACCACCCGGTCGCTCGCCTGGTCGACGATGAGCTTCACGAAGGTCTTTTCGTCCCGGCCGGTGAGCGTATGCTTGAGCGGCGTGAAGGTGGAGAGGTAGACGCCGATCGCCCCGTGGCGCTCGCGCGCCTGAGCCTCGGTGAGACCGACCTTGCCGATGCTGGGCTGGCTGAACACCGCGGAGGGGACGCCTGTATGGTCCGGCTTCTTGGGCTCGTCGCCGAACATGGTATCGGCCACGGCGCGGCCCTCGGCGAGGGCGACCGGGGTGAGGTTGATCCGGTTGGTGACGTCGCCCACGGCAAAGATGTTTTCCACGCTGGTGCGTGACCAGGCGTCGACCAAGACCGCGCCATCTTCAGCGAGCTTGACGCCAGCTTCCTCGAGGCCCAGCCCCGCCGTGGTGGGTTTGCGCCCGGTCGCGTACATGACGGCGTCGGCCACGAGCTCCGTCCCGTCCCTGAGCTCGGCGCGGAGCTCCGCGCCGCGCCTCTCGATACGGGCAACGTCGGCGTCGAACAGGACTTTCACGCCTTTCTTCCGCATTTCCTCGGCCAGGACGGCGCGAACGTCGTCGTCGAAGCCGCGCAGGAAGAGCGGGCCGCGGTAGAGCTGGGTCACCTCCGCGCCCATGCCGTTGAAGATCCCGGCGAACTCGACGGCGACATAGCCGCCGCCGACGATGATCACGCGCCCGGGCAGGCTTTCGAGAAAGAACGCCTGGTTCGAGGTGATGGCGAGCTCGGCGCCTGGAATCGGCGGCACCACCGGCCAGGCGCCGGTCGCCACCAGGATGTACCTGGCGGTATGACGCTTGCCGTTGACCACGACGGTATGGGCGTCGCTCAGGTGGGCGCGGTCCGCGATGATATCGACCCCGGAGTCCATCAAAAGCCGCTCGTAGACCCCGTTGAGCCGCTCGATTTCGCGGTTCTTGTTGGCGATGAGCCGCTGCCAGTCGAACTTCGCCGCGCCGACCTTCCAGCCGAAGGCGGCCGCGTCCTCGAAGTCCTCGCCGAAGTGCGCGGCGTAGACCAGAAGCTTCTTGGGTATGCAACCGACATTGACGCAGGTGCCGCCCAGGTAGCGGTCCTCGGCGACGGCGACGCGGGCGCCGTGGCCCGCGGCGACGCGGCACGCCCGCACCCCGCCCGAGCCGCCGCCGATGGTGAACAGGTCGTAGTCGTATTTCGGCATCGGAAAAGCCCTTAGCTTTCAGCCGTCAGCACTCAGCAGCTTTCGCTCAGCAAACGCCTGAGAGCCGACGGCTGACAGCTCCCTAGCTGTCCACTCCGCCCATGCAGAGGTACTTGATCTCCAGGAACTCGTCGATGCCGTAGTGCGAGCCTTCGCGGCCGATACCGGATTCCTTCATCCCGCCGAAGGGCGCCACCTCGGTCGAGATGATGCCGACATTGATGCCGATGATACCGTATTCGAGCCCCTCGGAGACGCGCCACACCCGGCCTATGTCGCGGCTGTAGAAATAGGAGGCCAGGCCGAACTCGGTATCGTTGGCCATCTGGATCGCCTGCTCCTCGGTCTCGAAGCGGAACAGCGGGGCCACCGGACCGAAAGTCTCCTCGCGGGTCACCGCCATGTCGGTGGTGACATCGACCAGCACCGTGGGCTCGAAGAACGTCCCGCCCAGGGCGTGGCGCTTGCCGCCGACCACGACGCGGGCGCCCTTGCCGACGGCGTCGGAGATGTGCGCCTCGACCTTCTCGACCGCCCTCATGTCGATCAGCGGACCCTGCTGGATGCCGGCCTCCATCCCGTTGCCGACCTTGAGCCCGCTCACCGACTGGGACAGTTTGGCGGTGAACTCTTCATAGACGCTGTCCTGGACCAAGAAACGGTTGGCGCACACGCAGGTCTGACCCATGTTGCGATATTTGGTCGCCATGGCGCCCTCGACGGCGGCGTCGATGTCAGCATCGTCAAATACGATGAAGGGCGCGTTGCCGCCGAGCTCCAGCGACATCTTCTTGACCGTACCGGCGCATTGTTCCATGAGCAGCTTGCCGACCTCGGTGGAGCCGGTGAAGCTGAGCTTGCGCACGATCGGATTCGAGGTGAGCTCGCCGCCGACCTCGGAGGACGTCCCGGTGACGACGTTGAAAACACCCTTCGGCAAGCCGGCCCGCTCGCCCAACGCCGCCAGCGCCAGCGCGGAATAAGGGGTCAGACTCGCGGGCTTGGCCACCACGGTGCAGCCGGCCGCGAGCGCCGGCGCGCATTTCCGCGTAATCATGGCGCTGGGAAAGTTCCAAGGGGTAATCGCGGCGGCCACCCCGATTGGTTCCTTGGTGACGATGATGCGCCGGTCTGGCGCAGGCGGGGGAATGGTGTCGCCGTAGACGCGCTTGCCCTCCTCGGCGAACCACTCGACGAAGGCGGCGGCGTAGACGATTTCACCCCTCGACTCGGCGACGGGCTTGCCCTGCTCGGAGGTCATGATAACGGCCAGGTCCTCCTGGTTCTCGATCATGAGCTCGTACCATTTGCGCAGGATGACCGCCCGCTCCTTGGCGGTCTTGGCGCGCCAGGCCGGATAGGCGGCGCCTGCCGCCTCGATGGCGCGGCGGGTCTCATCGGCCCCCAACTTCGGTACGGTGCCGAGGGTGCCGCCGTCCACCGGGTTGCTGACGGTAAGGGTCTCACCGCTGTCGGCGTCGACCCAAGCGCCGTCGATGTAACATTGCTGGCGGAGAAGACTAGGATCGTTAAGCTGCATCGGCCGGTCCTCCCAGGTCCGAACACTTCTTGCGCAGTATAGCCCCGGGCCCCGGTGCTGTTAACCGCCTCGGGCCGCGCCCGGCCCGGGCCACGACGGGGGCGCCGCCGTCCAACCGGCGATGGCGCGCGGCCATGGGGTTTCGGTTGACCGCGGGAGGCCGCCGCACCGATACTGAACGGGAATGGAGTCGACGGGCAAAACCGTCACAGCCACGGGCCATTGGGAGAAGAGCTGTCATGAAAGCCTCGGATCTGTTTGTCCGCTGCCTCGAAGCCGAGGGCGTCACCCACATCTTCGGCGTTCCCGGCGAAGAGAACGCCGATTTGATGATCTCGCTCATCGACAGCCCGATCCAATTCGTGTTGTGCCGGCACGAGCAGGCCGCGGCCTTCATGGCCGACGCCTACGGCCGGCTGACCGGCAAGGCGGGGGTCTGTCTCGGCACCCTGGGCCCCGGAGCGACCAATCTGGTGACCGGGATCGCCGATGCCACCATGGATCGGTCGCCGGTGGTCTGCCTCATCGGCCAGGCCCCGACCGAGCGGCTGCACAAGGAAAGCCATCAGAACATGGACTCGGTCGCCATGTTCCGCCCGATCACCAAATGGGCGCAGTCGATCTATGACGAGAACGCCATTCCCGAGGTGGTGCGCAAGGCGTTCAAGCTGGCCGAGGCCGAGAAGCCGGGCGCGACCGTGATCGAGCTGCCCGAGGACATCGCCAAGAAAGAGGTGGCGCTCGAGCCCATGGCGCCGATCAAGACGCGGCGCGCCGCCGCCGACTACAAGGCCGTCGCCCAGGCCGTCGACATCATCGCCGGGGCCAAGAACCCGATCATCCTGGCCGGCAACGGCGCGATCCGCAAACGCGCGGCCAGGCAGCTCCGCCGTTTCGCGAGCAAGGCCGGGATCGGGGTGGTCAACACCTTCATGGGCAAGGGCGCGGTGGCGATGAGCGACGAGCACTGCCTGTTCACCATGGGCCTGCAAAGCCGGGACTATATCAACCTGGCGCTCGACGACGCCGACGTGGTCATCACCGTCGGTTACGACCTGGTCGAGTACAGCCCGTCCATGTGGAACACCCAAGGGGACAAGACCATCGTCCATATCGACTTCCTGCCGGCCGAGATCGATCACCACTACCCGGTCGCCGTGGACGTGGTCTCCGACGTGGCCGACGCGTTGTGGAAGATCAACGAGGAGCTCAATCGGCGCTTCGACTCGGAGGGCAAGCTGCCGCTGTTCGACATCAAGGAGCGCGCCAAGCTGCGCCAGGCGATGCTCGACGACTTCACCATGGAGAAGGACGACGACTCGTTCCCGATCAAGCCGCAGAAGATATTGTGGGACGTGCGCCAGGCCATGGGCCCGCACGACATCCTGCTGTCCGACGTCGGCGCCCACAAGATGTGGATCGCACGCTACTACCAGTGCGAAGAAGCCAACACCTGTCTCATCTCGAACGGATTCTGCTCCATGGGCTTCGCGCTTCCCGGCGCCATCGGCGCCAAGATCGCCCGCCCCGACCGCAAGGTACTGGCGATCTGCGGCGACGGCGGGTTCCTGATGAACGTGCAGGACCTGGAAACCGCCGTGCGCCTCGGCCTCAACATCGTCTGCATGGTCTGGTGCGACGGGGAGCTGGGCCTTATCAAGTGGAAGCAGCAGATCCATTTCGACGGCCGCCATTCGGATCTCGCTTTCAACAACCCGGACTTCGAACTGCTGGCCAAGTCGCTTGGCATGCGGGGCCGCACGCTCACCGGCCCGGGCCAGATCACGGGTGCGCTTGACGAGGCGTTCAAGGAGGACGGCCCGACCTTGATCGCCGTGCCGGTCGACTACGCGGAGAACCTCAAATTGACCCAGCGCCTGGGCAACCTCAATTTCTCGATTTAAGGCCGGGCGCGAGGCAGCGAACCCGGACCGGCCTCAGCCGCGAAGCAGGGCCTCGTGCTGGGCCACGAAATCGGCCATGCTGTCCGCGACGAAGTCCGGCTCGACGTCGCCCTCCGGCGGCCGAACCGCCCCCTCGCCCGGCTTCTCGCGGCGGCGGTTGATCCACATGACAACCAGGCCCAGGGACTTGGCCGGCACGATGTCGTGATACCGGCTCTGGGCGGTGTGCAGGACCTTGTCCCTGGCCACGCCCATCTTGTCGAGCACGTCGAGGGCGTAGTGGAAGTTCCTCGGATCCGGCTTGTAGGACCCGACGTCCTCGGCGGTGACGATGGCGTCGAAGGCGACGCCCAGCTTCTTGTTGCTTTCGGCGAAGGAGGCCCGGTCCACGTTGGAGACGATGACCAGCTTATAGTGGCGCTTGAGGTAGTTAAGCGCCGGCGGGGTGTCGGGAAAGGCGGGCCAGCTCCCGATCGAGCGCGCGAAGGCGTCCGCCTCCGCCGCCGCGACCGGCGTGCCCCACTGGCGCGCGATTTCGGCGTACGCCTGGCGCAGGATGTCGGGGTATAGCCTGCCCGGGGTCTCCGCCTCCAGCCGCATTTCGTGCTGGCCGAAAGCCTCCAGGAGCTCCTCCTCCGTTGCCTCGACCCCGTACCTCCGAGCCCAGGCGCGCAGGTGTTCCAGGATTCCCGTCTCCCAGTCGATGAGCGTGCCGTAGCAGTCGAAGGTGAGGGCCTCGAAGTCCGTGAGCTTCATGGTGGACGGCAATCCCTGGAGGCGATCCAGCCGGCAGCCTTCGCTCGCGACCATATCAGCCCCGCCGGTGGCGGGACAACAAAACGGAGCGATCCGCCGAACGCGTGGGTGGAGGGAAACGCCGCCGCCCTATTCGACAACCGAGCGCGCCGCTACTCCACCGTCACGCTTTTCGCCAGGTTGCGCGGCTGGTCCACATCGGTGCCTTTCAAGACCGCGACGTGGTAGGCCAACAGCTGGACCGGGATGGCGTAGAGGATGGGGGCGACGAAGGGATCGACCGCCGGCAGCTCCAGGGTCGCGGCGGCGAGGTCGCCCAGGCGGTCGATGCCGGCCTTGTCGGAGAGGAAGATCACCCGGCCGCCGCGGGCGATGACCTCCTGCACGTTCGAGGCCGTCTTCTCGAACAGGTCATCCGACGGCGCGATAACGATGACCGGCATGTCCTCGTCGATGAGCGCGATCGGTCCATGCTTCATCTCGCCGGCGGCGTAGCCTTCGGCGTGGATGTAGGAGATCTCCTTGAGCTTCAAGGCGCCTTCGAGCGCGATGGCATAGCCGGTCCCGCGGCCCAGATAGAGCACGTCCCGGGCCTCGGCCACCTGGCGGGCAAGCGCCTTGATCCGCCCGTCGTGGTTGAGCACCTCGGCCGCGCGCGAGGGAACCTCGGCGAGCGCCCGGGTGAGCCTGGCCTCGTGGGCGTGGTCGATGGCGCCGCGCGCCCGGGCGGCCGCGATCACCAGGCAGGCCAGCACCGTGAGCTGGGTGGTAAAGGCCTTGGTCGAGGCGACCCCGATCTCGGGCCCGGCATGGGTCGCCAGCACCACGTCGGCCTCGCGCGCCATGGTGCTTTCGGCCACATTGACCACGGCCGCGATGTGCTGACCCCGGTCCCGCGCGTAGCCCAGGGCCGCCAGGCTGTCCGCGGTCTCACCCGACTGGGAGATGAAGAGCGCCAGCCCGCCCGCCGGCATGTCGGCGCCGCGGTAACGGAACTCGGAGGCGATGTCGACCTCGACGGGCATGCGGGCCACGCGCTCGAACCAATATTTCGCCACCATGCCCGCGTGGTAGGAGGTGCCGCAGGCGACGACCGTCACCTTCGGCAGCTCAGCCAAGTCGAAAGGCAGGTCGGGGAGATGAACCTCGCGCGCCGCCGGGTTGAAGAAGGCCTTCAGGGTCTCGCCGACGACCGCCGGTTGCTCGTTGATCTCCTTGAGCATGAAGTGACGGTAATTGCCCTTGCCCATGAGCGCGCCCGAGGCCGCCGTCTCCTTGATCGCGCGCTCGACGACGGCGCCGCCCGAGTCGTGAATGATGGCGCCCTCGCCGGTGATCTCGGCCCAGTCGCCCTCCTCGAGATAGCAGATCCGGCGGGTCAGGGGCGCGAGCGCCAGGGCGTCGGAGCCGACATACATCTCGCCCTCGCCGTAGCCGACGGCGAGCGGGCTGCCGCGGCGGGCGCCGATGATCAAGTCGTGCCGGCCGGCGAAGATCATGGCCAGCGCGAAGGCGCCCTCGAGCTCCTCCATCGCTTCGACCACGGCCTCCTGCGGCGACAGCCCGCGCTCGAGCAGGCTGGTCATCAGGTGGGCGATGACCTCGGTGTCGGTCTCGGTCTCGAACGCGCAGCCGAGGCCCTCCAGCCGCTCGCGCAGCTCCTGGAAGTTCTCGATGATGCCGTTGTGGACCACCGCCATCCGGGCGGTCGCGTGGGGATGGGCGTTGAGTTGGTTGGGCCCGCCGTGGGTGGCCCAGCGGGTGTGACCGATGCCGATGCAGCCGTCCACCGGCTCGCGCCCAATGAGCCTTTCCAGATTGACGAGCTTGCCTTCGGCGCGGCGGCGCTCGATGCCGCCGTCGACGAGCGTGGCCAGGCCGGCCGAGTCGTAGCCGCGGTACTCCAGGCGCTTGAGGCCTTCGATCAAGAGCGGCGCGACCGGTTTCTTGCCGATGATGCCGATGATCCCGCACATGGGGCTCAACCCTTGGGGCGGGCCTGCTTGCCCGACCGCCCGGCAGGGGGTTTGGCCGCGGCCCGGGCCGCCTTCCTTCCCCGCCTTTGGGCGCGATACTTCACGGCCCAGCCCCGCACCTCGCGCTGCCCCGCGCGGCCCAAGGCCAGGGCATCGGCGGCCACGTCCCGGGTGATCACGCTGCCGGCGCCCACGACCGCGCCGTCGCCGACCTTGACCGGCGCCACGAGCGCGGTGTTGGAGCCGATGAAGGCGCCAGCGCCGATGTCGGTCTTGGATTTGCGGAACCCGTCGTAATTGCAGGTGATGGTGCCGGCGCCGATATTGGCGTCGGCGCCGACCCGGGCATCGCCGATATAGCTCAGGTGATTGACCTTGGCGCCGGCCTCGATGCGCGCCTTCTTGACCTCGACGAAGTTGCCGATATGCGCGCCCGGTCCGATCACCGCGCCGGGCCTCAAGCGCGCGAACGGTCCGATCACCGCGCCGGCGGCGATGGACGCGCCCTCGATATGGCAGCAGGGCCGAATCTCGACATCGTCGCCGACCGTGACCCCCGGCCCGAAAAACACGCATGGGCCGACGACCACGTCACGGCCGAGGCGGGTATCGTGACTGAAATAGACGGTGCCGGGATCGATGAGGGTGGCGCCGTCCCGCATCGCCTGCGCGCGCAGGCGCTGCTGGAGGATGGCCTCGGCCCGGGCCAGCTCCACGCGCGAGTTGGTGCCGATGAGCTCGTCCGGATCGGCCTTCACATAGGCGCAGGCAAGCCCCTTGCGGCGGGCGATGGCGACGATGTCGGTCAAGCGATACTCGGCCTTGGGGTTGTCGTTGCCGACCTCGTCCACGAGCTCGAACAAATGCGCGCCGTCCGCCACCACGACGCCCGAATTGCACAGGAAAGCGGCCTCTTCGGCCAGGCCCGCGTCGCTGGCCTCGACGATGGCCTCGAGGGTGCCGTCCGGGCCGACGATGAGCCGGCCGTACTCGCCGGGGTCCTGGGCCGGGAAGCCGAGCACCACGACCGCGGGATAGGGCGGGGCGCGGCGCGTCTCGAGCAGCATCTCGAGGGTCTCGGGCCTGATCAGCGGGGTGTCGCCATAGAGCACCAGGACGTCGCCCTGATCCCCGTCTCCGGCGAAGGAGCCGAGCGCCGCGCGGGCCGCCTCGACCGCGTGGGCGGTGCCGCGTTGGGTGGCCTGGATCACTGTCGGCACCGGCGCCACGGCGGCCGCCACCTCCGGCGCCTCCGGCCCGATCACCACGACCACCCGGTCGGCCTCGAGGGCTTCGAGGCCGGCCAGCACATGCTGGATCATCGGCCGCCCGGCCAAGGGGTGCATCACCTTGGCCAGCTCCGATTCCATCCGCCTGCCCTTGCCGGCGGCGAGGACGACCGCGGCGGTTTTTCGCCTCGCCGGGGCGGGTTCCGCCCGCGATCCAGGCTTTGCGGCGGCGCGCGCCGCGCGATTGGCCTCATAGAGATCCTCGGGGCCAAAGGCGCCGCCGGACATTTCGATGAGCGCCGACCAATGGCGGTCCGGTATCCCGATGATCGGCCACTTCTTCACCGCGTCGACGGAAAGGTCGCGACGCCTGGCGATCGCGTCCTTGCCTCCCGCCGCCGCAATGATCCCTGGAATGTCCATGGCAGGGACGATAGGAAGTCAAACCGCCATTGGCAAGAAAAAAATTCCTGATCTGTTGTTATGAGGAATTAAATTCCCCACGGCCGTCCGATCCTCGAGAATTGCCCGGCGCCGTCCGGCCCTCGGCCGGCGCCGGGCCTGCCGGCCTTGCCACAACGACATCGCTCGTCCAAGTCACATATTGTTCAAGGAGTCTTTCGATTATCCCCTTTACATGCGTACTCATCACGCCAGAATCGCGGCGTGGAGCGTTGGATCATTATCTTAGGCGGCTTTGAAATTGTGGGAGGCGGCATTGTGACCGCCTATCCGGAGTTCTTGCCGCAATGGATCGGCTTTGTAGCAATAGCAATCGGCGTTTTAACCATCTCCTATGGAGTTTGGGGTACGGACCGTCCGCGTCCTGCTTATTATGGGTCACCACTTCGTAATGCGTGGCTTTGGAACTGGAACGTACGGATAAGCGCAAGTGCCATTCTTCCACTCAGTCGCTTGGTTCCTCTTCGCCGTGCTGCTCAGATCGCATACGAGAAAACACGCGGCTCAGCAGCCGCGATGATGGCTGAGCGCCCTATTGGACAAGAACTGCCGAATCCTCTCACTTGGTTCGCCAACGCCCTCACGGGAAAAAACAACCAAGAGATTGCTCTATACGGGATGCGCCCTCACTCGACGAAATTGGAAATAGTCCCGCCAGACCTGCTAAAGAGTTGTGGTTTTTCCAATGACGTGGATGCCCTTATTGAACATACGTCGAGGCGGATACAGTACCAAAACCTACACATGAAGAAGGCTGATCTTGGACGGAGAATCAGGGATATACGGAGTTGGAGATGAGCCGTGGCAAGTACTTAAACCTTGAAGAAGCCCGCAAAATGAAGCGGTTGGATCGCTTTTGCAAAGAGCATCCATCAGAAGGCGACGAACGACGCTTTGATGCCATACTAGAGGCAATGGCAAAGGCGTCGAACCAGGGAGGGAGTGATGGGAGATAAGACCATGCCAGTGACCGGCGGATGCCTGTGCGGCGCGGTGCGGTACGAGTCGAGTGACCCGCCGTACGATGTTGGTTATTGCCATTGCCGGATGTGCCAGAAGGCCGGCGGCGGCCCGTACTCCCTGGGTGCATTCATTCCAGCGACGGCGTTCCGGTTCACGCGCGGCGAGCCGAAGTTCTACAAATCCTCGGCCTGGGCCAAGCGTGGCTTCTGTGAGACCTGCGGCACGCCGCTCGTAATGTATTACCTCAACAGCCCCGACCCCGGTGTCTCGATCGGAAGCCTCGACCATCCCGAAGACTGGCCTCCCACGCTTTGCCACTCGGGTATGGAAAGTCGCATCTCGTGGGACAGCATCAACGACGACCTCCCCCGCACGCGCACCGAGGACGAGCCCGACTACATCGCGGCCAGGGCGGCTGTTGATCAAGGAAAGGAATGAGCGGCCCTGGAGGCGATTTTAAACCAGGACACTACCCAGCGCCGGGGTCACGATAGATAGCGCCTGGGCCTCGACAGGGGCGCGCCGTCTCGTGTCCTAAGTTCGTTGCCCAAAAGCTCGACTCCATACCCCTTGCGTACGACAATTGGCATAGGTGTCGATGTGAACGGTGGAGGACGTGATGGGAGATAAGACCATGCCAGTAACCGGCGGCTGCCTGTGCGGCGCGGTGCGCTACGAGGCGGAGGCGTTTCTGCACAACACTTCCTATTGTCACTGTCGGATGTGCCAGAGAGCGAGCGGCGCGCCAGTCCAGGTGAGCGTTTTCATCCGTCCGGAAACGCTGCGGTTTACCTCTGGCGAGCCAAAGTATTACCAGTCCTCATCCTTCGGCGAGCGGGGCTTCTGCCCAAACTGCGGTTCACAGCTAATCTGGAGATCTCGCTCAGCGGAGCATCCGGAGTGGACCAATCTGGGGGTCGGTTGTCTCGATCATCCGGAGCATTTTGTGCCTGCTTCGCATGAGGGCGTGGAGAGTCAGTTGCCGTGGTTCAACATCGACGACGACCTCCCCCGCAGACGCACGGAGGACGATCCAGAGGTCGCCGCCGCCTGGGCGGTTGTTGATCAAGGAAAGGAATGAGCGGCCCTGGAGGCGATTTCAAACTGGGACACTACCCAGCGCCGGGCTTCCTTGACAG
>JACZXZ010000086.1 GCA_022571365.1 Pseudomonadota bacterium
TCCTCATCGCCGGCACCATGTTCGTCATGACCAGCCTCGCCGTCCTCTTCGTCAACCAGATTACCCCCCTGTACAGGGCCGAGGCGCAGCTGGTGATCGAAGCCAGCCGCCAGAACGTGGTGGATATCGAGGCGGTCATCCAGGGCCTCAACCCCGACTGGATGACCAACGAGACCGAGGCCGCGGTTATCGGTTCACGCGAGCTGGCGATAAAGGCTGTCGAGCGGCTCAACCTGGCGAACAGCCCGTTGTTCAACAGCGATCTCGGGCCTCCGAAGAAAGGCCTGGTTGCCTCGCTCGTCGGTTCTGTGAAGGCCCTGTTGCCCGAGTGGGTCTTCGATCCCGCCAGGCTGTTCGGGGGCGAGCGCGCCGAAGAAGCGGAAGAGGCGCCGGCGGTCGAGCTGTCGCCGGAGGAGAGCCGGGCGCTGGCGCTGCACCAGGCGACCGACGCCTATCTCGGCGGGCTCTCCGTGGTTCCTGAAGAAAGCTCGCGCGTCATCACCGTCCAATACAACTCGCCGGACCCGCAAATGGCGGCGTTGGCCGCCAACACGACGGCGGAGATCTATATCCTCGATCAACTCTCCACCAGGGGCGAGGCGACGCTGCAAGCCACGGAGTGGCTGAGCGAGCGGGTCAACGAGATGCGCGACCGCGTGGTCGACTCCGAAACGCGGTTGGAAGAGTTCCGCCGCGAGTCGGGCATCGTCGAGGTCGGTGGCGCGACCATCTATCAGCGGCAACGCGCGGCGTTGAACGAAGAGCTGATCCTGGCCCGCACCCAGCGGGCCGAGGCTAAGGCGCGCTATGGGCAGATTAACGACTTGCTCGAGGCCGGCGAAGGCATAGATACGGTCGCGGCGGTGTTGGGCTCGCCTCTCATCCAAAACTTGCGCGGGCAGGAAGCGACGGTGGTTCGCAAGATTGCCGTGCTCAGGGTCCAGTACCGCGAGGGCCACCCGCAGATGCAGCTCACGCTCACGGAGCTCGCGGACCTGCGGGAGAAGATCGCGACCGAGGTCGGCAGAATTGCCGACAACCTTGGCAACGAGCTTGAGATAGCCCAGGTCCGGGAGGTCAATCTGGAGCGCGAGGTGCGCCGGCTTGATAATTTGTTGGGCGAGCAAAACCAAGCCGAAGTGACGCTCCGCGGGCTGGAAAGTGAGGTGCGTGCCAACAAGCAGCTTTACGAGACCCTCCTCGCCCGCTTCAAGGAAACGAGCGTGCAGCACGACGAGATGCTCCAACAAGCCGACGCTCGCATCATCTCCAGGGCGACCGTACCGGGCGGCCCGTATTACCCGAGGAAACGGTTGATGATCATGGCCGCCTTGGTGGTCTCGTTGGTGATCGGAGTCGCGCTGGCGCTCATCTCGGAACTCCTCGATTTCGGATTCCGCAACCTGAGCCAGATCGAGACTTACACCGGCCTGCCGACGATGGGGGTGGTGCCGATAATTTCCGGTTTGAAGGCACAAGGCAAGCTGCCCCATGAGATCGCGCTCGAGAGGCCGAATTCAGCCTACGGGGAGGCGATTCGTACGCTCAGAACCGGCCTGTTGCTGTCGCGTGCCGACCAACCGCCGCGCTCGGTTATCGTGACCTCCTCGGTGCCCGGCGAGGGCAAGACGGCGACGGCCCTGGCGCTCGCCTGCACCGCGGCGAAGTCGTCCCAGAAGGTCATTATTGTCGATTGCGATCTCAGACACTCCATGCTGCATGTCTGCTTCGATTGTCCCAACGGTGTAGGGTTGAGCGACTACCTCGCTGGGCAGGCGGCGCTTGAGGACGTTATCGAAATCGACCCACGTTCCGGCGTCCACTTCATCACCGCCGGCAGCCGGGCGCCGAATCCGCCCGATTTGCTCGGATCGCGGGAGACAATAGAGCTGTTGCAGCGGCTCACCCAGCTCTACGACATGGTGGTGCTCGACACGCCGCCGTTGCTCGCTGTGTCGGACGCTCTTGTCCTCGTCCGTCATGTCGATAAGACGTTGTTCCTGGTCCGATGGGAGAAGTCCCGCCGCGACGTGGTGCTCATGGGTCTCAAGCAAGTCATCGAGGCCGGTGCCGATCTCGCCGGAATCGTGCTCAGCCTGGTCGACGTGCGCAAGCAGGCCAAGTACGATTACACGGCCGCCTCCGGCTACTATTACTACGGCTCCTACCGGAAATATTACACCGAGTAAGGCTGTCTCGAACGCATTCGACCGTGCGTCCGCCCCAATCCCTCACCCCCATCCTCTTGGCGCTCGCTGCCGGCCTGCTGTTGCTGTGGTTTGCCACGCCCCGGCTTATCAGCGGCCTGTACCAGGCGGCCCACGATCAGACTCTGCGCGATCTGGCCCGCCCTGGAAACGCCGTCAGCGCCCTTGATGTCGCCCGCGCCGGCGAGAGCCGAAGCGAGGCCCTTCAATGGCTGGAAACCGGTCGCGCCTGGAGCGAACTCGGCGCTATCCGTCTCCTTCAGGCGGAGACAACGGGCTACACGAGTCTCTGGGGCAGGGCGTATCTCTTGAGGAGCATTGCGGCACATCGTGAAGGCTTGGCCCTTAATCCGGCCCAGCCCTACACCTGGACCCGGCTCGCCCGGGCGACGCTCACCCAGGAAGGGGTGACCCCGGCGCTCAACCCCTTGCTCAAAATGGCCGTGCTCACCGGTCCCTATGAGCCCAGGCTGTTGGTCAGCCGCCTTGAGCTGGGCCTTATCGCCTGGCCGGGCCTCGACGACGCGGTGCGGGCCTTGATGGCCGAGCAGATCAGGATTGTGGCCCGGTTTTATCCGGAGCGCTTGGCGCGGCTCGCGAAGCGGCACTATGCGCTCAGCATCGTTCGCGACGCGCTGGCCACGGACCAGGAGCTCAGCCGGCGCTTCGACTTCGTCTATCGTCGTCTTTAGGGCGTATCGACAGGGCGTATCGACGTCTTGAGGCTCCCCTCCGTGGTGGACCGACCGCCATCGCGCCGGTGGCTCCAGGACTGCGCGTAGGCAGTGCCCATCAGCAACATATAAGTTACCGCTATGGCGGGGATCTGCAGGGGGAAGTCGATCGCCGAGTGGGCTCCGATCAGGGCGGTCGCGGCGACACCCGCGGCGGGATAGATGGCGTTCCGCCGCCGTCTGAGCACGCCGCGCAGGCAGAGTGCGGCGATCCCGCCGAGCACGAGCATCATGGCGGCGAAGGCGGGAAGTCCCGCCTCGAGGGCGAATTCCAGATATGTATTGTGCGCCTTGTCATAGGACGGTACTTGCGGGCCGAATCGGCCGTCGCGATAGATCTGGAAGACCTCGCCATAGGTGCCGAGGCCGGTCCCCGTGATCGGGGCATCGCCGATGGCCTGGGCGGTGAGGTCTTGGACGACGCTCCGGCCGCCGCTGTCGGTGGCGAGTTCGGCCAGGCGCACCAGGGTCACTTCGCCGCTGAAGCTCAGGAGGACATAAGCGGCCGCACCCAGGGCCGAAGCGGCGACGACGATCGTACCCATGCGCATCCGTCTGTTTATGGCCATCATGCCCAGGAACACGGCGATACCGATCGTCGTGCTCACAAGGGCGCCACGGGAATGGCTCAACAAAAGCGCCGTCGCGATGACCGCGAACGCGACGACCAGAAAGAATAGACCGATTCCCGCATGGTCCAGGAAATGGACGATCCCGGCGCGGCTCTTGAGGCCGAGTCTCAGACTTTTCTCCAGTTCGGGCACCATGAGCGCCAGCGTGACGATCAGGGCGAGCCCGGCATAGGCAGCGAAACTGTTGCGATTGACGAAGGTGCTGGTCAGCGACGCTTGGTACGCCCATTTGTCGTACCATAGGATCATGTTGTAGCCGCCCAGGTCTATGACCAGGCCATAGATGCTGTATAGAAGGCCGGCGGTTGCCAGCATCCAAAAAATCTGGCGCGCCCGGTCGGCGTTCCGGCCGAACTGTAGCCCCAGCCAAAACACGCCGGCATAGCCGATCAAGCGCATGAGCGTCGTTTCGCTGGCCATCGGATTCAGGCTGATCGCGCCTGAGATCGGACGCCCCAGCGCTTCCCCCGCCTGCTGCCAAAGCGGATGGTGCCAGACCACCGGCGTCAGCGGGCTAGCCTGGACGAGGAACCAGAGGACGAGCGCGGCGAAGATGATTGCGGCCGGCCAGTACCGACTCCTTTGGACCGGGAGAATCGAACGGTCGCGCACAACCGCAAAGGCCCACAGCACCAGCAAAATCCCGATAAGCAGGCTCAACAGGCTCCACGACCACGGACGGTTGCTTGCCAACGGCAGGGGTGCGAGTGCGACAACCGCCAGCGTGGCCCAGAATATGAAGCTCGCCATGATTAGGCCTTCCATCGAGGGGCGCTGGCCCTAACTTTTACCAGAACCACAGGGACTCGCACAGGCCGCCGGAGCTCGCCTGGAGGCACCCGTATGCCAAGTGGAGCGTCCGCGTCGTGGCCGTCTCCGACTTGCAAAAAACAGGTTCTAATACGCGCTCTTGTTCACAAATCCCACAAACAGGGTGAGAATGAGGATCTTCAGGTCGAACAAGAGCGACCAGTTGTCGATGTAGTAGAGATCGTGCTGGACGCGCCGCCGCATCTTCTCCGGCGTCTCGGTCTCGCCGCGCAGACCATTGACCTGGGCCCAGCCCGTGATTCCCGGCTTGACCCGGTGACGGCTCAGGTAGTCGTCGACGATTTCCGCATATTGTTCGTTATGGGGGACGGCATGGGGCCTGGGCCCGACGAGCGACATTTCGCCTTTGAGCACATTGACCAGCTGCGGCAGTTCGTCCAGGCTGGTGCGCCTTAAGAACGCGCCGAACCGGGTCACGCGGGGGTCGTGTTGCGTCGCCTGTGCGATCCTCGCCTCGCCCGCCGGATCGTGGTGCATGGTGCGGAATTTGTACACCGTAATCTCGTTGTTATTGAAGCCGTAGCGCTTCTGCAGGAACAGCACCGGCCCTGGGCTGGTGGACTTGATCAATATTCCGATCACCACCAGCAGGGGCAAGCACAGCACCAGGATCAGTGCCGACAGGATCCGGTCCTCGATGGCCTTCACGACCAGATTCCAGCCGCTCAGCGGCCGTTCGTAGATGTTGAGCATGGGCAGGCCGGCGAGCGAGCTGAAGCCTCTCGGCGGCAGTTCAAAACCCATTGTCTCGGGGCACAGCCTGACGTTTACCGGCACCACCTTCAGCTTCTTGATGGTGCTCCGCACCTCGTCTTTCGCCCGCCAAGGCAACGCGATAATGATGTCATCGACCGCGTGGTCACGCACGAACCGGACGAGGTCGTCGACCGTGCCGCGGACGGGGACCCCTTCGACCTGCTTGGGGATGTCCGTCGTGCGATCGTCGAACACCCCCACCAGCTTGAGCCCGGGGATGGCTTGGCCGATCAGGTAACGGACCAGCTGTTGACCGATCTCGCCGGCCCCGACAATCGCCACGTTGAGGCCGAACTGGCCGGTGCGCCGCCACCGCGCGATCTGCCACGCCACCAACAGCCGCACCAGCAGGAAGCCGGCGAAACTCATCGAAAACCAAAGCGCGACCCAGATCCGCGAGAACGTGATCGCGGTCTTGGTGAAATAGCCGAGCGCGATCAGGCTCAACATCACCGCGGTCCAGGTGGCCGCCAATGGGCCGATCTGGGGCGTGACGCGTTGGAGGGCGGAAGGGCGGTACATCCGGGCGAGGTGCATGTAATTGACGGTCAGCAGCACGCCCGCCACAAGCGCAGCCAAGTAATAACCGGGGACCTCCGCGCCCGGGTGGCGCACCCAGAACGCGATAAGCCCCACAAGGGCGACAACAAGCCCGTCGGCCGCACGCGAGAGGCCCCCAATCACCTTTTGCGTATCGGCCGCGAAGAAAAATTTGCGCGACTGCTCAGCCATGGCCTCGCCAACCTTGCGGCATCATCAACATTTTGTGGTGTGGCATGTGAGCCCTCTCAATATATATGGCTCATTATATGCGCCTCGGTGGGAACGGTCTTCCCGCCTTTGCCAGTGGTGGGCCTGCGGCGCCACCTGCTCCCGCACGCAAGAATATGTGCACATTCTTCCCATAGAAAAGAGGTGGAAGCTACGAGCGATGTAGCCACCCAAGCCCGTTCATTGAGGTATGGATGGGTTCGCAGCGGCCTGTGATGTACGCGGCGACCACTCGGCCGGTCCGGTTGTCGAGGATCGGCGCGCGACCCTCCGGGTAGACCACGCGTGCCGCATGCGGGAGGG
>JACZXZ010000087.1 GCA_022571365.1 Pseudomonadota bacterium
TGAAGGGCTCCGCGGCCGCGGCCGACGGTCTCGGGATCTATGGCGCGGGACGCGCGGGCGACGGCGCAGGTCGCCCGCTTCGCCTTGACCTTGGGCACGACCAGCGTGCCGTCCGGGCCGGCGGCGGCGAGCGCCGCGCCCTCGGCCACCCCGTGGCAGCCGGTTTTCCGGAACACGACGTCCGAGGGATTGAGGAGGCGCGGGGCCTCCGCCTCGAGCGCGGGGGCGTCGAAAAACCGGGCCGGGACGCCCAGCTCGGCGGCAAGCGCATGGACCGCCGGCTCGTCCGCCTTGAGGTCGATGGAGGCGAGGCACGCCACCGCCTTTGGGGAAAGGCCATGGGCCGCCAAGGTTTCATGCACCAAGCTGGACAGCGTGCGGGGGTCCACGCCGCGTTCCGCGCCCACCCCGACGCACAGCACCGGGGGGTGGAGCACCAGCTCCCGCCCGGAACCGGCTGCCGCGTGGTCGGTCACGCGCAGGGTGAGGTCCCCGCCCTCGGTGAAGCGCGCCCCGGACTCCATCAGCCAGCCGGCGTCGCCGGCCTCGATTTCGAGCGCCACCGCCGCGCCGGAAATCAGCGCCGCCGTCAAGGGCTTGACCATCTCCGGATTGCCGACGCGCCAGCCCTTGGGCGGCTCGTCGAGGGCCAGGCCAAGACGCACGTCGCCGGCCGTCGTGATCGCGGCCGTCCCGCCCAAGGTTGTTGCGATGGTGCGGGCAAGCGCATTGGCGCCGTGGTGGCCGCCCAGGATCGGCACGGCGACGCTGCCGTCCTCGGCCACCGCCACCACCGGCGGCTCGGTGCGCTTGTCGGTGAGCAGCGGGGCCAGCGCACGGACCAGAATGCCGACGGCGCACAGGCCGATGATCGGGACGCCGTCCTCGAACAGCCGGCGCAGGTGCTCGCCGACGTCTTCGACGGCTTCATCCGCGTTAGCTACCCGGCTGGCCAATCCGTGGATGCGCGCCCGTGGGAGGACCGGCTTCAGCCGCCGCGCGACCGCGAGCCCGCCGGGGCCGAGCACCACCAGCGCCGCGCCGACCGGCAGATCGCGCCGCTCGGTCACCGCCACGCCTCGCCGCGGACGTGGACGAGCACCATCGAGAAATAGGGCACGGCGGCCGGGTCGACCGCGTCCAGAGCCATCCGTCGCTCTTGCGCCATGGTCGCGTGCTCGATGTAGTGCGCCCGGTCGCTGAGGCCCAGCCGCTCGAGCACCCGGCGCACCTTGGGGAGGTGACGGCCGACCTTGATGATCGCCGCGGCCTCGGCGGCCTCGATGTGGGCCGCCAGCTTGTCTTCGGCAAGCACCGCCGGCACCACGGTCAACACGTCGTTGCGGGATGCAAGCGGCGCCCCGAGGGCGGCGGCGCAGGCGGTCAACGAGGACACCCCGGGCACCACCTGAACCGGATAGCGTTCGGCCAGGCGGGCGAAGAGATACATGAACGAGCCGTAGAAAAACGGGTCTCCCTGGCACAGGATGGCGACGTCGCGGCCAGCCTTCAGATGGCCGCCGATCTCGTCCGCCGCCGCTCCGTACACCTCTTCGGCGGGGAAACGCGCGGCGTCCAACGGCATCCGGATGACGATTTCCACCTGGGTCCCGGAAAGGTGGGGGGCGGCGATCCGGCGGGCCAGGCTGTCGCCTTTCTCGGGCGCTGGATAGGCGACCACCGGACAGGCCCGGAGAAGCCTGAGCGCCTTGACCGTGATCAACTCGGGATCGCCCGGGCCCACGCCGAGGCCGTAGGCGGTAGCGGCGTTTTTCAAGGGTTCAGCCATCAGCTGGCTTTTAAGGTTTTCCCACCGCCCACTGGGTCACCGGCGCGCGCGCGCGCCAGCCGGAGAAGGCGCCCATGGGCTCGACGTGCGACACGGCGATGCGGATAAGCGCGCCGCCGATATCATTTCGCCAGCGCAACAGCTCCGCCTCGCCCTCGGCCGTGACCACATTGGCGACCAGGCGGCCACCGCCCTTGAGCGCCGTCCAGCAGGTCTCGATCAGGCCCGGCGCGGTGATGCCGCCGCCGATAAAGACGGCGTCGGGCGGCTCGAGGCCGTCCAGCGCCCGGGGCGCCGGGCCGGTGACGATCTCCAGTCCGGGCACGCCGAGGGCCGCCGCGTTGTGGGCGATCATGGCCGAACGCGCCGCCTCCTTCTCGACGGCGACGGCCCGGGCGCCGGGCGCCGCGCGCAGCCACTCGATGGCGATCGAACCGCAACCCGCGCCGACATCCCACAGCCTCTGGCGGGGGAGCGGGGCGAGCGCCGCCAGGGTCGCGGCTCTCACCTCGCGCTTGGTGATCTGTCCGTCATGGCTGAAGGCGTCGTCCGGCAGCCCCGGCACGCGGGAGTGGACCTTGGCGTCCGGACCGGGCCGGCATTCCACCGCGACCGTGTTGAGGTCGGCGGCGCGGTCCGCGTTCCAGTCCTCGGCGGTGCCGTCGATCCGGCGCTCGGCCGGCCCGCCCAAATGCTCCAACACGGCGATCCGGCTCGGACCGAAGCCCCGTTCGCGGAGCGTCGCCGCCACCCGGGACGGCGTCTCGCCATCGCGGCTCAATATCAACAGGCGCGCCTCAGGTGCGATGTAGAGGTTCAACAGCTCCAGCGGGCGCCCCTGCAGGGTGAGCGTCTCGACCTCGGCCAAGGGCCAGCCAAGGCGTGCACAGGCAAGGCTGAACGCACCGACCGCGGGGATGATGGTCATCTCGGCGCGGTCGAAATGTCGCGCCAGCACCACCCCGATGCCGTAGCACATGGGATCGCCGGTGGCGAGCACGCTCACCCGGCGGCCGCGCCGGGCGGCGATGGCGTCGATGGTTTTAGAGATCGGCGACTCCCAGGCCAGTCGTTCGGCCCGGCCCATAGGCACGAAGCCGAGGTGACGGGCGCCGCCGACCAGCACCTCGGCGGTCTCGACCAGGGTGCGCGCCGCCGGGCTCAGGCCTTCGAGGCCGTCCTCGCCGATGCCGATGACCGACAGCCAGGGGGTCACGGCGCTATCGCACCGGCGCCGGTGGCGGCAGCGGGGTCACGGTCACTAGGCGACAGCGCCGGGTCGACACGTCGAGTTCATGAAGCGCCCGCTCAAAGCGTTGGCAGTCGGCTAAGCTAGGGAATATTCCGATATCCTTTTCAGCCCACATAAATATTTCGTCTGCTGGCTCTAACATGCTAAAGACATAATAATTCTCTATCTTTTTGTCCGCTATTATTTGGTCAACAAAGGGCGTAATCACGCTTTCCATTTGGGTGTAGACAGCACATTGTTTATCCAGGAGAGACAGAAAATCAGTCATATACTCAGGTTGTTGCGACGCAGGAGCGTCTGATGACTGACGAGACCCCTCCTGGATCAGGCAGAAGAATAGTTTGGCGGAGAGAACATTGGAGTAAGCCAACCAAGCCGATAGACCGATTTCTATCAGAACTCCCGTCCTCTGCGCTTCTGCTATGCCTTTCGCTGTTTCTAGCTCGCTCGAAGTCTCGGTTTGGTCCGAAATTTCGGGTTCGCTTGGTGGATAGGGGGGCGAGCTGGCGAACAACAAAATCCACGCCGCCACCACAATTACAAGGAATAGCCCCGGAAGATAAGATTTCCAGTCACTCATGACGCCTCCGCCGCAGGCCCGCCCTCGGCAAGGGCGTTCACCGCCGCCGCGGCAAGCGCGCTGCCGCCGCGCCGGCCCTTGAGGGTGATAAAGGGGACGCCGTGGGAGTCTTCGGCCAGCGCCGCCTTGGCCTCGGCGGCGCCGACGAAGCCCAGGGGAAAGCCGAGGATCAGGGCGGGACGCCCCGCTCCCCCGGCGATCAGCTCCAACAGCCGGAACAGCGCCGTGGGCGCGTTGCCGATGGCGACCACCGCGCCCTCAAGCCGGGGCCGCCACAGCTCCACCGCCGCGGCCGAGCGGGTGGTTTCCAGGCGCCGGGCCAGCGCCGGCACTTCCGGGTCACCGACCTTGCACACCACGTCATTCCCGGCCGCAAGGCGGGTGATGCCCTGGGCGACCATGTTTGCGTCCACCAGAATCGGCGCGCCGGCCTTGAGCGCCTTGCGGCCCGCCGCTCCGGCCGTGGGCGAGAACGCCAGATCGGCGACGATCTCGGGCATGGCGCAGGCATGCACCAGCCGGAGCGCCAGCCCGGTGAGGTCCGCCGGGATGCATGTGAGGTCGACCTCGCGGCGGATCCGGGCCAGTGAAAGGCGATAGATCTCCTCGGGGTCGCGCAGGTAGTCAGCCATCGCCGGCCGTGTCGGCTCCCGGTTCGCCGGGCTCGGCCCGGCCGCCGCCGGAGCCCTGGCCGTCGCCGTGATGGTGGTCGTGGGGATGATGCCCGTGGCCATGGCCGGTGTCCGCGCCGGTGTCCGCGCCGGTGCCGATGCCGCGGACATGGAGATGGTGGCCGACTTGGGGCGCGCCGACCTCCCCCTCGTAGCCGATCATCTGCTCGCGGTACTTGCACAGCTGGCAGTTCATCCGGTTGTCGCCGGTCGATATCTCCCCGATACGATCCTGGAACACTTCGAGCACCAGGGGATGGTCCTTGAGGTAGGCGGCCTTGAGGAACTGGATTTCGGGGTACTCTTGGGCGACTTCGTCGCTCTGGCGGTAGATGCGCTTGACCAGGATGCCGGTGAACAGGAAGTAGGGGAACACGATGATGCGCCGGAAGCCGAGCCGCACCGCGCGCCTGAGCCCGGTGTTGACGCGCGGCTGCGCGACGCCGCTGAAGCTCGCCTCGGCCCAGCCGAAGCCCATCCCCTCCCACAGCATGCGCGCGACCTTGGATATGTTGGCGTTGGCGTCGGGATCATTGGTGCCCCGGCCGACCACCATCAAGAGCGTCTCGTCCCGTTGGATGCCGTCCGGAGCGGCCCTCTCGGCGGCTTCGATGCGGTCGCGCGAAACCCGCAAGAGCTTCGGGTCGATGGCCAGATCGCGGCCGTAGTGGACGGCGATATCCGGATTCTCGGCGGCGAAGCTGTTGAGCTCCCAGGGCAGGTCGTTCTTGACGTGGCCGGCGGCGAAAAGCATGCCGGGCACGGCCAGGATGCGTCTGGCTCCGCGGTCCCTGAGCCGCTCCAGCCCCTCGCGGATGATCGGGCGGGCGAACTCCAGATAGCCGCTTCCGACATCGCAGTCCGGCAGGAGCTCTCTCAAGCGCGCCGCCAGCGCGTCGAACTCGGCGATGGCCTCGGCGTCGCGGCTGCCGTGGCCGCAGACCATGACGGCGGTTTTATCGTCCATTGTCACATCATCCTTCGCCGGGGTGGGGGGTCATGGATTCCTGAGGGTTTTCCGGCCTGATCCTATGGGTTCTCCTCGCCGTGCTTGGCCTTGATGGCCTGGGCGCGGGCCTCCAGCTTTTCCGCTTCGGCGCCGCGTCCGGTCTCCCGCAGCAAGGCCGCGTAGTTCACCAGAGCCGTCGCCACGTCGGGATGATCCGGCCCCAGGGCCTTCTCCCGGATCGCCAAAGCGCGCCGGTAAAGCGGCTCGGCCTCGGCGTGTCGGCCCTGGACGCGGTAGAGCTCGGCCAGGTTGTTGAGGGTCATGGCCCTGGCGGGGTGCTCCGGCCCCATGGCCCCCTCCCCGCTCTCCAACGCCCGCTTGAAGAGCGGCTCGGCCTCGGCGTACCGGCCTTGGGTCCAGTAGAGCTCCGCCAGGTTGTTGAGGCTCGCGGCCAGGCGCAGGTCTTTCAGGCTAAACTTCTCCGCCTTTTCCAGGGCGGCCGTAAGCTGTTTCTCGGCCTCGGCGTAGTCACCTTGCCGGTATGCTTGCGCGCCGTCGGCCATATATGCCTTCCAGGCCGAGTGTCTGGCGGTCGCCTGGGCGGGGAGAAACGCCAGGCCCAAGGCCAGGCACAGCGCTCCCAGCAGCAGCCGCGCGTCTCTGCGATTCCACATCTTGGTCTCCTTCATGCCTGTCCTCCCTCCAACAGGGCCAGCTCGGCGGCGTTCCGCGGCCGGGAACCAGCGGTCAATCGATTGACGGCCCGCGCCGGCCGTCCCAT
>JACZXZ010000088.1 GCA_022571365.1 Pseudomonadota bacterium
TGCGCGCCGGGCTGATCGGACCCGGCGCCGTTGCATTGCGGCGTTTGATAGAAGCGGTTCTTCATGGTCTTCGGGCCGAGCTTGATCGGCTCGAACAAAGGATCGTATTTCGGATCGCGCGGCATGGTTTCCCCCCTCTTGCTTCGAGGCGCCGCTCCAGCTCGTTATTTTTTGCGGTTCCGCAGGCATCCACCGATAAATGCGCGAAGTCGGCGTGGCTCTTCGGCACTCTTCATAATTTTATACTCGAAAAGCCCGCCGAGCAAGTAAAGCTTGATAAAGACGTTCCCTCTAATGTAGTATTTCCGACTCGGACGACACAGTTAGTCGAGACGTATCCAGGGAGGACTCCAATGAAAACCAAAGTCACTCGCCGTAAATTCCTGGCTGGAAGCGCCGGAACCATAGCCGGGCTTTCCTTGGCCGGCACGTTACCGAAAAGGAGCTTCGCCCATGAGGAAGGGGAGGTCATAAAGATCGGGTTTCTCGGTGCGCTCACGGGCGATCTCGCCGGCTGGGTGCTGCCGGGGCTTTACGGCGTCGAGATTTGGGTCGAGCAGATCAACGCCGCCGGCGGCGTCAAGGTCGGCGGTGACTGGCACCAGATCGAGGTCATCTCCTATGACGACGAATACCTTGGGGCGAAGGCGGTAACCGGCGCGAAGAAGCTGGTTCTCGAGGACGAGGTCAAGTTTCTCGTGATGTCGTTCACGACCCCGGTGTTCGCCGCGCAACCTTTCCTGACCGAGCAGAAGATGGTGTCAACAACCCTGACCCCGTCCGACATGTCGCCCGAGAGGCCGTATCTGATCGCGCCGGTCGAGCAGCACCCATTCTACCTCGTGACCGGGGTCGAGTGGATACGCAGGAATCGCCCCGACATCAAGACGGTGGCTTTCGTTACCCAGAACGACGAACTCGGGATGAATTCATTGGCCACCTACGCGGCGGCGTTCGAGGTCGCCGGCATCGAGATCATCGAAGAGAAGCTCTTCGGATTCGAGATTACCGATTTCGCGCCCGTCGTCTCGGCGGTATTGGCGGCAAAGCCCGACATGCTGTGCTTGGATACGGCCTATCCCGACTACATCAACCTGATTCTCGAGCAGGCCTTCCTCCAGGGCTGGCAGGGCCCTCTTATTGGCGCCAGCTTGGACAACTACCCTGCGATCATAGCGAAGACCAGCCAGGAGTTCCTCGAGGGCTACATCTTCCATTACCCGGACTTCGACGACCCCAGGCTCCAGGAGCCCGACATCAACTTCACGAATGCCGCCGAGTTCTACCGCGTCTATACCGAGCGCCACCCGGGTGCCTGGAACGCGGTTTCCTGGGAGTACGCGGCCATTTTGGCGATGTGGAAAGGAGCCGTGGAGGCGGCCGACAGCGCCGAACCGATGGATGTCTTCCAGGCGATGAAGTCAACGGACGCCCCCCATATCTTCGGTCCCGCCGCGTGGTGGGGGACCGAGGTGTACGGCATCGACAATGCCCCGGTCGGCAAATGGCCGGTCGTTCAGATGCAGAGCGGCAAGCCGGTGATCGTCGATATGGCCGATATGCGCCCTTGGCTGGCTGAGCACCAGGACGTCTTGATGCGCCACATGAAGGATCGTAACGTGATCTGAATTCCCTCCCGATGCGCTCCACTTTAGTCGGCGGGGCGCATCGGGGCGAATCGGTTGGATACGCGGCCGGCAAAAAGTCGGCCGCCTCTTTGTCAAACCGCCTGCAACGCGAAGTCGAGTTCTTCAACCTTCACGTGGTTCTCACAACAGGCCAGTAACCGGGGCGAATCAGGTCTCATTCCGACTTCGCCCGACGATGGGGTGCAATGCTTGAGCTGATTCTTCAGACCTGCGTGAACGCGATCATAGCGACCAGTTTTGCCGCCATATTCGCCGTCGGGCTCATGCTGATCTTCGGGGTCATGCAGATTATCAACTTCGCCCATGGCGAACTTTATATGGCCGGGGCCTATACGGTCTGGGTTGTCTACGCCGAAAACAACCTCCCCTTCTTCGTCGCGGTGTTGGCCGCCGCATTGGTGGTGATAGTGATCGGGCTGCTCATGGAGGTCGCCCTATTCCGGCCCCTGCGCGGCAACATGCTGGGCGGCCTTATCGTGTCGATCGGCATGTTGTTCATCCTCCAGGTTCTCGCGGTCCACTTCTTCGGGGAAGGGTTGATGAAGACCATCCTATCGCCCTATCGGGGGGCGTGGGAGGTGTTCGGCCTCAGGGGCATCACGGTTCCCTATCAGAGGTTAATCGTTCTTGGCGTCGCGAGCGGGCTCTTGGCGCTTTTCTGGGTGTTCCTGCGCCGCTCCAGGCTCGGTTGGGCATTGCGCGCCTGTACCCAGGACCCCGAGGCCGCAGCGCTCCAGGGCATCAGCATCAACAAGTTCGCCCTGATCGCCATGGCGATAAGCGCGGGCCTCGCCGGAGTGGGGGGCGCGGTGATGGCGCCCCTGGTGGTGGTCGATCCCCATATGGGTAGCTCGGTCATCATCATGGCCTTGATCGTGGTCATTGTGGGCGGCCTCGGAAGCCTGGAAGGCGCCGTGCTGGCCGCCATCATATACACCTTCTTCCACACCTTCATGACGACATTCTTCGATGGCGTCATTGCCAACATTCTTGGCTTGGTGGTCATGATGCTCGTCCTCGTCATCAGACCGACAGGGATCATGGGAACCAGTGAAAAAAGCTAGTTCCCCCTGGACCAAAGGGCTCAGCCTTGGCGCGTTATTAGCCGCTGTCTGCGTGCTTCCCTTCATCGTCAAGCCGTTTCAGCTCGAAGTCCTGATCTTCCTTTTCATCAACATTGTCCTGGTGGTCAGTTTCCGGCTGATTGCGATCACCGGGGAGTTTTCCTTGGCCCATGTCGTGATCATGGGGACCGGCGCCTATGCGAGCGCCCTCCTAGGCAAGTGGTTTGGCCTGGACCCTTGGCTGACCATGCTGTTCGGCAGCTTAACCGCGGCGGCGATCGCCTACATCCTGAGCTTTCCGCTATTCCGCATGAAGGGGTTCTATTTTCTGATCGGCTCATTCGCCGCCGGCGAGGCCATCCGACTTAGCTGGGGACGGTTCCGCGGCGTTTTCGGCGGCAGCAAAGGCATCTCGGCAATCCCGCCTCTCGAGATTGGAAACATCAATCTTGGGATGCCTGTGCCGTTTTACTTTTTCGCCCTGGCGTGGATGGTGATCTGTCTCGTGATCATGTACCGGCTCGAGAAATCACGCCTTGGGCTTACGCTCCACGCTATCCATTGGCAGGATCTCCTGGCCGAATCGGTGGGCGTCAACGCCCGCCATTACCGCGTGCTCGCGTTCGTCATCGCCTCCTTCTTCGCCGGCTTCGCCGGGACGATGCTGGCCCACTATCTCAGCGTGATCAGCCCCCACGAGTTCGGGCTTGGAATCATGCTTTCCGTGCTGGTTTGGGCGATTGTGGGTGGCGTCGGCACCTTCGCCGGCCCCATCATCGGCGTCGTCCTGCTTTCGTTCGTTGACGAATCGATCCGAGCCTTCGATGAATATCGACCTCTCGTCTATGGGATCGTTCTGATCCTCACGATATTGTTCCTGCCGGAGGGGCTGCAGGGCCTGCCGGCCAGGGTCACGCTTTTCGTGCGGCGCTTTTGGCGCGGCGGTCGCAGGGAAACGGTGGAGGCTAGGCCGACCGGCGCAGGAGTGGCGTCAGATAGACCGCCGCCTTCAGCTTCCTAGCGTCGCTCATTTTGGTTCCCTTCTCGGCCGCGAAACGGGCCTCACCCGAAGGCGACGGGTCAGCCCTGATCTGACATGCGCGGTCCAGCAGCGGCGCCGCATCGCGTTTGCGTCCGGCGGTCATATAGAGAGCCGCCAGATTGCTGTAAATTCGCGCCAATCCCTCGCCGCGCGGGCCCAGAGACCGCGCGCGTGCCTCCAGCGCGTGCCGGTAGAGCGGCTCGGCCTCCGGACCGCGGCCCGTAGCGTCAAGGAGCTCGGCGAGATTGTTCAGCGTCGCCGCTAAACCTCCTTCAGCCAAGCGCTCATTTTCCATCCTGCCGAGGGCGATGAAACGCTCCCGGTGTTTCAGCTCGAGGCGCAGGTGGAAGATCATGCCTCGGGCCGTGAGTTCGACCTGCATCCGCGCAATCCAGTCAGGCACCCGTTTCCAGGCCGCAAGCGCTTCGCCGTAAAGCGTTTCGGCCTCGGGAAAATCGTCGTGGCGGCGGCGGGTTGCCGCCAGATTGTTCAAGCTCGCGGGGCGGCGCGGATCGCAAGCGTCGAAACCCTCGGCCAGCTCGAAGCCGGTGCGCCAAAGCCCCTCGGCTTCACCGACCTCGCCTTTCTCGAAAGCCTCCCTACCCTCCAGGGCGTAGCGCTCCCACAGAAATTCGGCGCTCTCGCAAGGGGGCATGGCGACGCTCATGGGTGAACCTACTCAACATACCGGCGCGCACGGGTCATACCGGCGCGCATGGGGCCCGCCGCAGCGCGCCGGGCTCACGGCGCAAAGGATCACACCGAGCGCGATTCTCCGTCCCAAGCCGGGGAGGCCGGGGAGCAGGAGTCACGCGCCGAGATAGGCATGCCGAACATGCTCGTTTTTGTGGAGCTCCTTGGCCTCGCCTTCGAGCGCAATGCGGCCCGTCTCGAGCACATAGCCGTAGCTGGCGAGGCTCAGAGCAAGTTCGGCATTCTGTTCGACGAGGATCAAGGGCACGCCCCTCTTATTCACCTCCCGGATGATCTTGGCGATCTCGTGGACCATGATGGGTGAGAGGCCGAGCGAGGGCTCGTCCATGAGCAGCAGGCGGGGGTTCGACATCAGCGCCCGGCCCATGGCGAGCATCTGCTGCTCGCCGCCGCTCAATGTCTTGGCGCGCTGCTTGCGCCGCTCCTTCAATAGGGGGAAATGGCCGAACACCTCCTCCAGGGTCCGTTTAATGCCGTCTTTGTCCCTGCGCAGATAGGCCCCCGTGTAGAGGTTCTCGATCACGTTCAAATCAGGGAACACCCGGCGCCCCTCGGGGACATGGGCGATGCCACGTTGGACGATCTTGTGAGGGCCCAATCTGTCGATCCGCTCGCCCTCGAACCAGATTTCTCCGCCGCTGGGCCGCTTGAGGCCGCTAATGGTGCGCAAGGTGGTGCTTTTGCCCGCCCCATTGGCGCCGATGAGGGTGACGATCTCAGACCCTTCGACCTTGAGTGAAATCCCCTTCAGGGCGGCCACCTTCTGGTAATGCACCTCGATGGACTTGACTTCCAGCAGCATCGCTCAGCCCGCTCCCAGATACGCCTCGATGACGTCCTTGTTGGCTCTGATCTCATCGGGGGTGCCTTCCGCCAGAAGCCGCCCGAAGTTCAACGCCGTGATGCGTTCGCAAAGGCCCATCACCGCCTGCATATCGTGCTCGACCAGGAGGACCGTGACCCCCTGGTCGCGAACCTTCCGGATCAGTCCCATCATGTGGCGCGTCTCCTCCAGGTTCATCCCGGTGAAAGGTTCGTCCAGCATGATGAGCTTCGGATCGGCGGCGAGCGCGATGGCGATGCCAAGAGCCCGCTGGTGCCCGTAGGCGAGATTCGCCGCCAGGTCGTCCTTGCGCTCGGCAAGGCCCAGGAACTCGAGGATGTCCAAGGCCTTCCGCTCGTTCTCGCGCTCGCTCTTGCGGGCCGTACCGAAAAGGGCGGTAAACACGTTGCTTCGGGTGTGCAGAAAGCGCCCGACCATGACGTTCTCCAAGGTGGTGAACTCCTGAAACAGGGTGGTCGCCTGGAATGTCCTAACGATCCCCTTGCGCGCGATCTCGCTCATCTTAAGCCCGGCAATATTCTCCTCCTGGTACAGGATCTCCCCCTTGTCGGGCCGGTAGAAGCCACTGATCAGGTTGAAGATCGTGGTTTTGCCCGCGCCGTTGGGCCCGATGAGACCGCGGATCTCTCCCGCCTCGATCTGGAACGACAAATCGCTGACCGCGGCCAGACCGCCGAAATTCTTGCTCAATCCTCTAGTCTCGAG